>CAXXIV010000001.1:0-22598 GCA_963667935.2 Candidatus Poribacteria bacterium
CCAACGTGAAGAATATCGGAACCTTGAGGGAGGTAACCGCTTCCCAGAATGGTCGGTACACGCCATCATCCCAAGGGTCGGGACTTACTATGTAGGTCAGTGGATTGAACTTGATAGCGTGCAACCCGTGCACAGTGATAGCGGTGATAACTTCATCAATGACGGCGTCCATTTCGTCACGGATACGCCATTCGTCTACATGTGTCATTGAGCGGAGACGGTCTGGGAACCGCTGCACACATTCCGCCTGATAGGTGCTATCCCGTCCTAGCATCGGGTTCGTGTGGAGTAGTGCTATGTCCACATCCGCATAATCCATCTCGGCGTTCAAGCTGAAAGGTGTGAACTCGCAACTTCGGAGGTTGGGTGGGTAGAAGTGTTTGGTGTACTCCTCGCCTTCATAGTTCCAGACGACTCTGCCGCGCGGGTGGTTAATCCGAAATCGTACATTGGGAAGGTTGGATAAATCACGGCGACCTTCGGGGGCAAGGACATTTGAGGGGCCGGGGGCGCGGTCTCGAATCCGAAACGCGGGCTGGTGGTGCACCGCATGAGATGCCTGAACCCACTTGAGGTGTTCTTCACTACTAGCGTATCCGCGTGGGCTATCCGCCGGTTCAAAGCAGTATGTGTGAGAGTCGATGATCATTGTATCTTTCCTTTCTTCCGTGATGTTATTGATAGTCGTTGGGGCACCTCTATCGTTTTGGAGGATAAGTTGTTATTGTCTATAGCGGACCTTAGAATTAATGAGACACTCCAAACCGGTGCAGTTCGGATACCGAACCTACCGTTCTCCCGTTGGGTAGCCCCCCTATTTCCCCCCGCTTGCTTTCCCACCCGCTTGCGGGGGGGACTAAGGGGGGGGCGATGCGGTGCGTTTTGTCACCGCCCCTACCGTGGGGCGCAAGTGTTTATTTATTTTTTGAATTCACTATAAATAATCGCAGAGACGCAGAGGACGCGGCGTTTTTTCTCTATTCCTCCGATAGGGAGGAATGAAAGTGAGCAGGTGAGAGAGTGAGAAAGAGAACAAAAACAAAGACGTTCACTTCTCACTCTTTGTCTTAACACCTGCCACCCCGCTGGAGCTTTTCGGGCCGGGCGAGGAAATCACGCTCTCACCGGACATACTGTGCGAGGTAGTCCCGTGAACGCTTCAACCCGTCGGATTCTGCCTCCCAAGTTTTCCAGTAACGGTAGTCTTCGAGTTCGACGCTAATAATTCCGTCAAACCCTTCATCCTCAAGCCTTTGGACAACCTTGAGCCAATCGACGACACCATCGCCGGGTATAGTATATCGCCACCAATCCTCACCAAAACCACGTGAGGGATGAAAAGTCGGTCCCAGATTGCCGTGGAGGTAGAGTGCTTCTTGATCGAAATCAGTATCCTTGCCGTGGACGTGCACAACATGGGCGGCGAATTCATTAAGCATCCGTATGTAATCAACCCCGATGCGGACTAAGTGCGACGGATCATAATTCACGCCGAGTCCCCTCGGACACGCTGCAAACATCGCTCGCAGCGTTTCGGGAGTGCAACCGAGCGCGGGACAGTGGGGCGATGGACCTGGGTAACCTTCGACAGAAATCGTAACCCCGTTATCCGCGGCAAATTCAGCGATTGGAGGGACGGTTTCCTTCCACAAATCAAAGGCTTTCGCCCGTCCGATAGTTGGATCTGCTGGGGAGAAAACGCAAAACATGAGATGCACATTGTTATCGGCAGCGGCTTGGATGGCGGCTTTTGCAGCTTCTGCCCCCGCTGCTTGCTGAGATTTATCAACGCTCAACAGGTCGCCGGTGCCCGGCATGTCTGCTGTGCCAATTGCCAATCCAGCATCCCTAGCTGTCCCCACAATTTGGGGTGTGACGCTGCTTATATCGACGGCGTCAAAACCGTTATCCGCACACCAACGGCAGAACTCATCAAAGGGCAACTCACGTGCGGTACCCGGTATACGTAAACCAATTTTCATAGAAATCTCCTTTTATTATTGGAGTGTTTATAGTAGATGTTAGAATTAATGAGACACTCCAAGTTGGTAGGCGCTGTTTCCAACTGCGCCGTTTCAGCATACCACGGCACCTATGCGGTGCGGTTAGAAACCGCACCTACCGGGGGCGAAAGTGTTCTTTTATTTTTAGAATCCACTATAACTACCCGGTTATTTTATCAGATTTCTCTTTTTTTGAGATTTATCCTTGAATCAGATGTAAGGTGTCGCGGGCGATCATCAACTCTTCATTGGTTGGAATCACAAGCAGCTTTACGGGAGCATCTTTCCGATGGATTGCCTTTTCCACCTCGGTGGACTGATTCTTCTCTTCGTCAAGGTGAACTCCCAAAAATCCGAGGTTCTCACAGATTGTGGCGCGGAGGGACGAGGCGTTCTCGCCAATCCCTGCGGTGAAAATCAGCGCGTCCAAACCGCCGAGCACCGCCGCATATTTTCCGATATATTGTCTCACACGATAGGAGAACATCTTTAGCGCAAGTGTCGCCTGCGGATTGCCCTCCGAAACAGCTTGGAATAGGTCGCGAACATCTGACGCTATTCCTGAAACGCCAAGCAAACCGCTCTCACGGTTGAGGGTTTGATTAATCGCCTCTGCGGACATCTGTCCCGCCTCCATCAGGTGAAAGATAATCGCGGGATCAATGTCGCCGCAGCGTGTCCCCATCATTAAGCCTTCGAGGGGGGTCAATCCCATGCTGGTATCAACCGATTTTCCTTGATCGACAGCCGTGATACTACACCCATTTCCGAGATGGCAGGTAATCAACTTGAGCGATGTCGGTGGCTGTCCAAGGATTTCCGCCGCTCGCATTGAGACATATCGGTGCGATGTGCCGTGAAAGCCGTACCGTCGAATACCGTGCTGCTCATAAAGCGAGTAAGGGAGCGCGTACATGTAGGCGTAATCTGGTATTGTTTGATGGAACGCTGTGTCGAATACGGCGACGTGTGCAGCATTTGGCAACGCTTGACGACAGGCGCGGATGCCACCCAAGTTATACGGATTGTGCAGGGGTGCGAGAGGAACACATTGATTAATCGCTGTTTCGACGTCGGAGGTGATTAGTGCAGATTCAGCGAAGCGACTCCCGCCGTGGACGACGCGATGTCCAACGGCGGCGATGTCACTGAGATTTTGAACGATACCCTTTTCTGTGTTGAGAAGTATTTCAAAGATCGATTGGAAAACCGCTTCATATTCCATTGGCGGCGCGTTGGTCTGATCTGTGACGCCATCATGCCGCTCATAGGACAGATTCGGGGATGGAGAACCCAGTCGATCGATTTGTCCCTTTGCCAGACATAGTTCGTCCGTCATCTCAAAGCATTGGTACTTAACAGAGGAACTCCCAGCGTTGATTGTGAGTATTATGGACATGAGGCATCGTATGCAATGCGTGATAGATCGTTTAATCACTCAAAGATTCTAAACCGCTGAGTGATTCTATTATCTTTATTTGAATGTCCCTCGATATTGAGGGCAATAATCGATCTTTCGAGGATGTCTTCGGCACGCAGACACTGTACGAAGTCGGTAGTCATTTCAGCCATTTTGTGCACTCCTTCATCCTTGAGGAAGTTGTAACTTCCAAATCAGAGCGATTTTTCAGAAGTTTAGCGGGGGCACTCCCTGTGAACACGATCAGCTTCTTAAAAATTATAACGTGTATCAAATCAATTTTAGGATAACGAGAAGTCAAAGTCAAGTGGAAAGTTAGGCGTTGACACTTTTGACTAGGCGTGATACTATGATGACTCATAATGACAGTCAACGACATTCTCGCCGGGCTGCAAAACCAGACCATCGGGCGACAGCTCCAAACCTACAATCAGGTGGACTCAACGAACGATTTGGCGCTCCAATGCGGCATTGATGGTGCGGAGGAAGGTACGCTTATCCTAGCGGAAAACCAAACGCAAGGGCGGGGACGGCACGGTAGAAGGTGGCTTGCTCCCCCTAGATCGAGCATCCTCGCATCGGTCATTCTGCGGCATCGGCTCCGTGCGGATCAGGTCGGGCTGCCGAACCTCATCGGTGCGGTCGCCATTGCAACTGCGATCTGCGAATTGACGAATCTTTCGGCACGGATTAAGTGGCCCAACGATGTCCTGATTCAGGGCAAAAAGGTGAGCGGCGTCTTGACGGAGTTGGAATATGACCGGCATCGACAGCCATTTTTCGTCATGGGGTTCGGGGTCAACGTCAATACGACTTGGACGGATCTGCCGGAGGAACTTCGCGCCTCTGCTACCTCCTTGCAGATAGAGAGTGATAGAAAGATCGCCCGCGTCGTACTGCTTCAGGCTATCCTGCACCGGCTTGAGGAAAACTACCTGCGCTTGAAACATGGTGAAACTGATCCAATTGTTGCAACCGCTAACAGGCTATTGTACCGCTCTGGCGACTGGATCGAGATTAAGACGGCGGCTGAGGTCTTTTGTGGGCGAGTCGAGGCGATTGATCGGGATGGTGGATTGCTGCTCAGGGATGTGAATGGGAATCTGCGGAAATTTCTGGTTGGAGAGGTCCTCCAAACCGGACAGACAACGCCAAAAAATTAGTGGGTAAGAGAAAGGATTTTCCGATGGCTGTTGGAACGAAGAACAAAGTTATCAAGGGATGCGGTGCCCATCATATCGCTGTGCATACACGCGATTGGGATGATTCACTGCGACTTTACCGCGATGTACTTGGCATGGAGATTATCGCGGAATTTGGACCACCAGAGCGCAAGATTCTCCTGTTGGATATGGGGGATGGAAGCCACATGGAGCTTTTCCAACCGACAGCAGACGGACCCAAACCCGGGGAGCCTGCACCTAATAACCCGGTGCACCATTTTGCATTGGCGACAACCGATATTCATGGAGCGGTGGAACATGTCCGCGAAGCAGGATATGAGATTACAGTCGAACCGCGCGATGTAGACCTTGGAGGATTACAGGTAACGATTGCTTTCTTCAGGGGACCCAACGGTGAAAGCGTTGAGTTCTTTCAAACGAACTGAAATGTGATAATCTATAGGAGCTATCCATGCAGGTTGAAATCGCTCGACACGCCCTTGACCGTGTACCTCTGTCGATCATCTTCGATGACTCAACGGTGCTTGTCAATCTGAACTATTTTTTTATGCGTGACCGCAATCTTGTGGACGGGGAGAACCGTCGATGGCAGGATGTGCCCGTCGTCCATCCGGAGGCATTCGTCCGCGAATTCGCCGAGTGGTGTCTTGAGCACGGTGTTCGAGGAAAGTTTAGCGTTGTTCCGTGCCCCGCTGCCCTAGGGCGCATTGATGAGGGCCTCCCGCTCTTCAGCAAGGCACAGCAGGAGAGTTGGCTGCAGATGTGCCGGGAAGTAATCACACCCGCCTATGACATCACTCCCGAAATGATTACGCATACCGTTGTCGTCGATCCGAAAACCTGTAAACCTCTGGAGTCGGGGATCTGGGAACAATACGACTGGAACAATCTACCCGTTGATCAGGAGGAGTTGGTGATCGACTACATCACCACCGCCTGCCAGATTTTGGAAAACGTCGGATTAACACCTGAAGGCGTCACTTCCCCCGGTGGGTTTGGCAATCCGCTGGATTTTTATGCCAAGGTTGTCGGCATTGCAGCGCGAGAGGTTACCGGCAATCCCACGCCCTACTTCTTTAAGCGTATCTCTGTCGATGGTCCTGTCAAAACGCCTGTTTGGTATGCGGACCGGGAAGCTGGTACAGCCGTCGGGGAAATTATCGCGTCCACCGGTGACTGGACTGGCTCATGGACCGGCTACGGCGAAGTCAGTGTTGATAAGTACATCACCGCAGACTTGCAGGGGGGATGCCTCCCTGCCGTCATTGATGCGGGTGATCCGGCAGTGCTCATTAGCCACTGGCAGGGGTTTTACGGGCTGCACAACGATGACCGTCGTGGCTTCAACGCTTTCAAGACAGTCGTCCGCCGTTTGAAGGAGCGCGACCCGAATGGTGAACGGACGCAGTGGCGCAAATGCAGCGAGATCACGAACTACGCATGTGCACGAGAGATGGCTGCAATAGTGGTGGAGGACAATGAGATCCGGCTTGACCTACCAGTGTGCGTTCCCGATTTCACCCTCCGTTTGACCGATATTGATGTGCGAGGCGTTTCTGTGGATGGGAAAGACCTCACACAGGCTGGAAATCGCGCTGCGTTCAAAAACAATACCTTCTTTGCAGAGAGTAACACAACCTTTGTTGCGTTCAATCCAACGCATCGCCAGCCGGTTATTGCAGTTCAAGTTTAGATGGGAAATGGATATTTGTTCTAAAATGACATCTTAGAATTTTGTGTAATAGTCAAAGCCCGGTAGGTGCGGTTTGCAACCGCACTGGGCATTGCTCGGAAATTACCGAATTAAAAAATTAATCTTCTTTCAATTTGCGATCACAATCTAACAGATTATGGTACAAACAACTGTCCACTTTTAATGTCTACTTATTCTTAGAATTCACTATAGTTTTACTGTAGGAGGGATTTCCGAATCTCCCGATTAAAGGAGTCAAACTTATGAGTGTTTCGTTTAACAATGCACCTCTTCTGCTCACCGATGAGCAGATGCGTCAATACATTGTCGATGGTTATATCATGCTGGAGCCATCCGTTCCCGATGAACTGCATAAGACTATCCGCCGGAAGCTTGCAGACGTTTTGGAAGCGGGCAGCAATCCGGGGAACAACGTGCTGCCGCGGGTGCCGGAGATGCGACACATCCTCAACAGTCCTGAGGTGCGCGGCGCATTGATAAGTGCGTTGGGTGAAGGATATATCGAACACCCACACCGTTACTGTCATCACTTGGGACCGGTTACCGATCCAGATCCGGAACCGGAGGTCAAGCTGGCTGCGAACTGCCATCAAGATTCGTACACCCCTTTAGGTCGCCCTCGGCAGCATTATTCACGTTTCGCTAGGATTATGTACTATCCGCAGGATACGCCGATTGAACTGGGACCGACCCATGCCATCCCCGGCACACAATTCCATAAGCACCTAACCGATGAAGATAGGGCACAAGCCATTCCAATGGAAGGGAAAGCGGGCACCGTATCGCTGACGCATTTCGACGTGGGTCATGCAGCAGGTGTCAACCTCCTCAATCAACCGCGCGATATGATAAAGTTTATTTATGTTCGGGCATCAGAGCCTACCGCCCCATCGTGGGATTGTCAGAACCTTCAGTGGCAGAACCCAGCTGCTATCGAAACACCACACAATCTGGAACTAGTGTGGTCTCACATGTGGGATTGGCTGTGTGGGAAACGTGATCGTTATGAAAGTTTCCGAACCAATGGTGTGCAATCGATGAAAGGTCGTTTGGCTCAACACATTGCTGCTTTGGGGGATGACCAAGATTTAGCTAATCGACTGAGAGCGATTTATGATTTGGCTGGGCTCGGCTCCGACGCCGCCGAAGCTATCCCTACCTTGATTTCCATGTTGGATAATGATCATCAGGCGGCGCGGGGCGCTGCAATCTATGCACTTGGCGCGATTGGAGAACCTGCCGCTGCACCGCTAATGGACAGCTTGGCCGCAGCAGGGCGCCGAGAAGATGCACAGCCAGTCCCCGAACCTTGGAACGAAGGTGCAATCTCAATGGAAGACGCAGCACACGCTTTGACCGCTATAGGGCAGCCGGCTGTTCCTGCACTGACCGAAGCCCTCGAATCTCCGAGTGAGTGGGTACGCATTAATGCTAGTTTTGCCCTAGGGGAACTGGATTCCCATGCAGTAAGTGCTGTAGAAAAACTGACAGAACGTCTAAACGATGATTCTCATCGCGTGGTTCGTACTGCGACGGACGCGCTAGGCAGCATCCATCAAGGAGTTCCAACGTTTATTCCGCACATTAGCCGCTTACTGACAGCGGATCGAGCGGATTGGCATGAAGAGGAGCGGCGGGGGTGGACAATTCAAGATCAGGTTCGGACCAACGCGGCGATGGCGTTTACACGGTTGGGAAAAGATGCTGCGGGTGCCGAGGAGGTTTTGTTCCATGCCCTGGATGATCCGTGTGGACATGTGGGTGCTTTTGCGATGGACGCCTTGAGGCGCATTGATTCGCCAGCCGCTCGGCAAGCCGTTATGGCGTACCTGGAAGCCCAGCGTTGGGACGAATCTATCACAGCGGATAGGCAGTTTTAGGTTAGGTTGACGAGTCCCTACTATTGAGGACAGAGGTTACCTTTGGTTTAGCAATAACGAAATAGAGCAGCTGAAGCGAAGGAGGTTATCATGAACGGAAATAGCGAAGGCAGACTCGCCGACAAGGTTGCTATTATAGCCGGTGCAGGCGGCGGTATGGGCCGATCTACACCCCTATGGTTTGCTGCGGAAGGGGCAAAACTGATGCTTGTGGCACGCAGAGCAGAGCCGTTGGCAGCGATGGTCTCGGACATTGAGGCACGGGGCGGCGAGGCGGATTATGTGACTGCGGATCTCACCACCCCCCAAGGTGGTATCAAGATGGTGGAGGCCACCATAGAACGGTGGGGGCAAATTGATGTGTTGTTCGACAATTTGGGAGATGCCGCTGCAAGTGGACTGCGATTGCATGAAACCGATGAGGAGGCGTGGAAGTACTTAGTAGACATCAACCTCCACACCGGTTACATGTGTGCACAGGCAGTGCTCCCGAAAATGCAGGAGCAAAAACAGGGTTCAATAATCTTTGTTTCGGCTGCGGGTGAAACTCGGCAGCGTGCCAACGCTGGGTATGGTGCAGCGAAATGGGGACTGATAGGGTTGACCCGTAATCTTGCACGCCAATACCGCGATGATGGGATTCGGGTGAATTGTATCTGTCCCGGCGGTATTGGCGACACTCGTGGTGAAGAGGACGCAGGACTTCCACCGCCTGAACTGGTTCGCGGGGGACATCCGGCTGACATTGCAATGGCAGCAGTTTTTCTGGCATCGGATGAATCCGCTTGGATTAGCGGGGTCAGTATTGACATTGATGGTGGTGAGTCGATGATGTAGTTGAAAATTGGTGCACTTGTGTCAAGAGAAGTTAGAGAAACCGAGTTTTTGCCGAAAACTCGGTTTCTGTTGTACACAAGTTTCCTAACTTAGCCGGAAAACGGTGCAATCGCCTTGCTCCGCAGATAATCAACGTTCATCTCAATCCCCAAGCCGGGACGGTTGGACAGATGCAGACAGCCATCCCTGACGTCCAACGGATGATCCATTAACACATCGTATGCGTTGAGTTTGGCACGGCTAGTCTCCAGTTTGTAGAAGTTCGGGACTGTCATCATCGTATGCGCTCCAGCCAGCACGTTGATGGGGCCGCTTGCATCATGTGGGGAGATCGGCACGTAGTAAGTCTCCGCCTGCGTTGCAATCTTCTTCAACTCTGAGATACCACCCGCCCACGTCACATCTGGCATGATATAGTCGGCGAGTTCATTTTCAAGGACTGACACGAACTCATAACGGGTCTGGAGCCGCTCACCGACACAGATTGGCACGCTGACGTTCTGTCTGACCTGCTTCAATGCGTGGTAGCTTTCAACGGGGACCGGCTCTTCAAACCAACCAATATTGTAAGGTTCCAACCGTTTAGCAAGCCGAATCGCTGTTGCCACATCGAACCGACCGTGACAGTCAATGAGAATTTGGATGCTAGGACCGACCGCCTCTCGAATCGCGGCGATCACATTTGCGCCCTGTTCCTCTCCTGCTGCGTCCATCTGTCCGCTCAAGTAGCCGTTGGCTTCTTCCGGATGGTGAGGGAACGGGTCGGTTTTCAAGGCGGTGTGACCGGTTTCTGCAATCGCTTTGCAATGTACTGCGACAGCCTCTGGATCTTTCCCACCCCCTGGGTGCGTGTAGAGGGAGATAGAATCCCGAACAGGCCCCCCACCAACCAGTTCATAGATTGGTAACCCCAGCTGCTTGCCGCGAATATCCCACAACGCGATGTCAAGGGCACTGACGATATTCGATGTGGCACCCCGCGTCCCCATATACGTGAACGCTCGGAAAACCTTGTTCCATATCGTCTCAATGCGTGCTGCGTTGTCGCCTTCGATCAGACTGCTAGTTTGCGCTAGCATAGCGCAGACTGCTCTATTGGCTACCCGGGAGGTGCCGGTAATTTCGCCCCATCCGGTAATCCCTTCATCTGTTGAGACCGCAACGAAGACATACTCTCGGGCTCTACCGGAGGTTTCCCCGGCGGTATCTAGGTAAGGTGCTTGTGATCTAACAAGCCATGGTGTAACACCAGTTATTTTCATCATTTGACACCTGTCTTTTTATTTTTGTTACTTCGCTTCTTCAGCGCGATTGACAAACTCAGCGGCCCCGGCAGCGATCCATCCACCAACACTAGTAAATAGAAAACGGACGCCTGATGCAGCGTACTTCGCAACATTGTCGTTGTTGGCGAGTGTACCGGCGACACGCCCAGCGTCTTGGATGCGAGCTAATGTGTCGTCGATTGTGCCTTGAACGTCGGGATGCTGAAGGGCACCGATGTGGCCCATTGAAGTCGCGAGATCCGACGGCGCAACGAAGAACACATCAATATGGTCTACCGTTAGGATCTCGTCGAGGTTTCTGACAGCGACAATGTCTTCAATCAGGACGATCAGCAGGGTCTCATCGTTGGCGATTTGAAGGTAATCGGGAACGGCGAACCCCTGACGGCTGGTATACATGCCCCGGTAGCCGATAGGTGCAAACTTACCACCGTCGACTAGGTTCTGTGCCTCTGCTTTCGTGTTGACATGAGGAACAACGATGCCTTGAGCACCGCGATCGAGGGTGCGATAAATTAGCCCCTGATCATTCTGGTTGATGCGGACGACAGAAGTCATCCCCCAGATGTCACAGGCACGGGTAAGGTTGCCAAGTTCGGCAGCATCCACCGGCCCGTGTTCACCCTCCAACCAAACGCCGTCGAAACCGACAGGCCCAAAGGCATCGATGTCGTCTGGGTGTGTCATACCGCCGGCCACATAGACAGTACCACCTTCAGCCAATTTATGCTTAATTCGATTCGGTCTAAGCTTCATATTTTATCCTCCTTGTTGTCAGTTGAGATGAGACTTGTAGAATGAATATCTGAATCAAGATTTACAAACATTTTCGTAGGGGACAACGCTCGTTGTTCCCTACCTTGCCATTACCTAGCATCTGCATAACCCTTCCGCGCGGTGAGTTTCTGTGCAAGGCTTTTAATCTCCGGATTGGGGTCATAAAGTGCAAGTTCAAAAATCCCCCGGTGTTCGATTGTATCTAGCATTGGAAGTAGGGCGGCTGTTTCAAGACGCACACATGCCTCATGGTCTTTCAATCCTCGCTCAAACCAACGGGGAACGTCTTCGGTGGAATGCTTGGCAAGCGCGGCAATCGCTGCAGCTCGAACCCGTTTGTCTTGAGATTCGGCAAATGGCAGGATGACTTCTGGATCTCCGGCGTTGCAATGGACTATCGTTTGTAAGGCGGCGATGCAAACGTCCAATGACTCATCCGAGAGCAACAGCGTACACCAGTCATAGAGATCTTCGCTTTCAAGCTGTGCTAGTAGTTTAAGACCGCGGATGCGTCGTTTCGGTTTTGCGGCGGCGAGGTTTTCGAGTGCATTTTCCTCACGCGGATCTGCCTGCTCTGAAGGGAGCTCTATTTCAAATTCAACCGGTTCGGGAAAACGGTGGAAGCGCAAATCTTCAGACGTGATCTCGACCCTTTGAAAAAAATCGGGTAGCCATTGATGGGCAAAAAACCCATTTCGACAATTCTAATTGCATTCTGTAAGGTTGTGCCGTGATAGAAATTCATAGTGCCCTCCTGCACCTATGCTTGAGATTCAGGTAGAATCCCTTCACTGAAGCGTCAATTTCATCACCAATTCCTCATCTGCCTTTTCGCCCGTATGTTTAAAGCCTACCTTCCGGTAGAAACCTTCGGGACTTCCAGAACCGGGAACATGGCTCAGAAAAAGTTCCTTCGCATTTGGTCGGGTTTTCACATGCTCGATCAGGAGTTCAAGGGCGCGGCGTCCGTAACCTTTCCCTTGATGTTGGGCATCAACCATGAAGCGCCATAAGTAATATTCGCCTTTGTGCGGCTGGTCAGATAGCATCAGAAAACCGACGGGCGTATCGTCCGCATAGATTGCGCGAAACCATGCATCCTCCGAGAAATAGGCTTGTGCAATAGAAACCGCATTTGAAGCGACAAACTGTTCCTGCTCTTTGGTCACCCGTAGATTCAGAATAGAATTGGCTGTCTCCCGCGTAATCTCACGTAAACTGACGGTAGCCTCGAGACCAAGGGAAGTTTTGGAATCGGGCATCTGTTAGCTCCCTTTCGTTTGGATTTTCTGAATCCGAATGGTTGGCAAGCACAGTGATCGCAGCAGTACCCCCTAGATGACTGACAGCGCAGCGAACAACGCTTTGATGTACCCAACCGAATATGCCAATCCGTCGTCGCCCTCCATACGGGGAATGTGGTCAGGGTTTAAGCAACCATCGAATCCGACCTTATGGAGTTCGAGGACGATTTTGAACATATTCATGTCACCGTCATCTAGGAGTACCTCCTCAAAGGCGCCGGCAGTCGCAAGGCTCCCTCTCACATTGCGTAGGTGAATCATAAAAATCTTGCCTTTACGACCGTAGTTGTTGATCTCGTCGAGAACGAGAGGAGTGCTGCCTGCCTCACCTCTAGTGCCGCAGCAGTAGAGGTATCCAACATTTCTGCTGGGGAAGGCGTCAATCACGCGATGGAATCCCAGACTTCCCAAGGGTGTATCGGGATTGGGCGTGTCAGAGGGGTGGATGGCGAGTTTTATATCGTGTTCTTCTGCGATAGGAACGAGATGCCCGTAAACTTCGCAAAAGCGTTTCCACCACTCTTCAAGTTCTTCAAAGTTTGGTGTTTCGGGAGGATTCACTGTCAACCCACGGCTTTCTCCACGCGACAGGTAACCGCCACGATGCTCAGAATTGTAACGGGTCATTATTTCGTTAAAGGTATCCCCCCAAAATCGCTGCCTTGCGATAGGTACACCTGCCTCCGCGAAAACCCGTAAGGCATTACAGGTGTTTTCTAGCTCTTTTTCTGCACCCGGCAGCCCTTTCATAAACGTCTCGGTGATGTCGGGCAGGGTCACGCGGTTGATATCGAGTCCCCAAGAACGGATTCGCTTTCTGATTTTGATGACCTCATCCAGATCTGGGTAGCCCTGTTCTGTGACGCCGGGGAAAGAATTGCCACTACCGAAGTCGATACAATCTGCGCCTAACTGTGTAACCTGCTTCAGATAACTGTCCGAGAGACCTCCGTCCCATACGGATATTTTCATCATTGTTTTTGCCTCCAATCTATGAAATGTAAAACATAAATGACACCTATGAACGAATGAATTCCTGAACGTTTGACTTTCGATACAGCGACATTCCAGTTATATTTCGCCGCGGTCTACCCTCAATCCAGCAGCGAGACTTACCTGCGTTCCCATGTACACATTGGGGATATCGACGTATTCAGGGATGTCTGTTTCTCTGTGGTAATTTGGATCAACATAAGGGAATGAACCCAAATTTGCCACTGCTATCGGATAACCCGCGTTGATGTAAGAGCCATCATCATCGCCGGGGGATTCTCGCTGAAATTTCTCCTGTATTAATCCGATGTCGTAAATTTTGTTCACATGAGCCATCAGATCGGCAAAACGCTCACCTTCAGGTTTTGTATAGAGGGTTACATTTGTCTGGCGCCCTGCATCAATATCCGCCTGCGACTTACCCCCCAGAGAATCCAGATTAAAGATAGCGACCAGATTATCTCCTCGCGCTTTCGCGCTTTGCGCCGCTGTCACACTGGTCCAGGGCTTATGTTCTTCATTACAGAACAGAAACCAGATGGACCGTTGAGAGTGATAATCTTTCAAAACACGTGCGATTTCCATTGTGCCCACCGTACCCGCCGCGTTGTCATAAGCCCCAGGGGAATCCACCCAGCTTTGGGAATCCTTATGTGAAAGGAACAAGATAATCTCTTCGGGATAAACGGAACCCTGCTTTTTCGCATAAAGGTTGTAGGCGGTATACCAGAGTGCATCAGCAGCCGGCGGAGCGTATTGGTGTGCTTTCGGCTTAGACGTATCGCAACCAAATGGTTGGACTTGAACACCTTCTTTCTCCACCGGATATCCCCACGATTCCAGGTTTCGTTGGATAAAATTGTCGGCTTCGTACAAAGTGTTTGTAGCGTGACCGGGGATAGTATAATTCAACTTCCGATAGGGCAAAGGTGCTTTCGACAGATAGAACAGGTTGCGCCTTAACTGCTCCGGGTCAACTTGCTTGATCTGGTCTGGAATAATGTCTCGTGTCATACTTGTGGTTCCTTTCTATGCGCTCTAACATGCCCACCCTATTTTAGGTGATAACTAGATAAATTGAAAGGAAAAAATAAACTTTTTAAGAAATCATAGGGTCATTTAATTCTGCTGTGAGAGGGATTTCCCAATCCCGATACTTCACTGTCCAAGCGATTCCCTCGTTGCGCTTTTTCGCCCCAAATGGTTAAAAAGTCGAAAACTGAATAGCCCTATAAGAAATCAGACACAGTATCGCTTTACCGTACTCGTTGTGATATAATAAACGGAGTTTGCAAAAACAATCTTGGGAAGGCGTGGAGGATTGTGAGATTCAGCGAAGGACAAACTGTGAAAGTCAAAGGAAAAATCCCTCAAGATAACAGATCCCATAGCTACTGTCCCGAATGCTGGAGCGAATGCATCCAACCTTATGCGACTGAGGGCAGGGAATACTATCGATGCCAGGGGTGTGGGTATGATGATAGCCGTCTTATCATGTTATACCCGCAGATGCGTTACCGCATTTTACCGGACGGTGAGTTGTTGCACTATTCCGTCGGCGCAGTCATCGAATGGGAGGGAAAGATGCTCTTATTCCACCGAAGATTGTTCCCATTTTGTTACACAATCGTTGCCGGGCATTGGGACTCAGACGATGAAACCCCGGAGATTGCCATCGTTCGTGAGATAGCGGAGGAGGCAGGAATTGAGATCTGTCCTGAAAAGCCGGTGTTTGTGGAAACACTGAAAGAGCCGTGTCGTCGCGGCGCAGATTTCCACGAATGGCGATTATACCGGGCGGTGGTAGATCGAAATACGGCGACGCTATCCGACGAAGCGGATATTATCGGATGGTATACGCCTGATGAAATAAGAGGACTTGATTTAACCATTCCGACTGAATACTTCTTAAGGAAGCTGGGGATTATCTGAGGCAATGCATCCGTTATAGCTCACCGATGCAGAACACAGTGTTCTTTGCTTCCAAGCTCCGAATTTCAGAATAGTGATACACTTGGGCAGCTTCTACCCCATCTTCAATAATCGCAGTCGGCTTTTCGATAACGAAATCAGCGAAGTGCGGGGCGTTGAAGGCAACATAGGCGAGGCTGAATGTCTCAATCTGCGGATCGTATCGCTTTGATAGGTCTGGAAATAGGATTATCCCTGTATCGACTTGGTAGATGGCTGCCTGTTCATCTATATTCATCGTTTTAACTGGACATTCGATAATTGCCCGCTGAGATGTATTGGTATCCCATATCTCTGTGTGCATTACGATTGGCAGACTTTTTCGCGTGGCTTCAAAAATAGCTGCATTGCTATCAAGGACCTGTACCGGCGATGCTGCTTGCAGGTCAAACAGAGGTCCTCCCCACCATTCCTTCGCCGGTCTATACTCGACGTAGTTATCGTTGCGGTAGGCATGTCGTCTGAAGACCACTGAGTGTTCTTCTCCAAAAACCGGGAGAAAATCGTAGTTTGGATTGATGAAGAGATCTTTCTCCGCAAAAGTGTGTTCACTCTTACACGAGCCACACTGGTAATAGTCGTTGAAGCTGCCATCTGTATCGTCTATTAAGCGGCATCGGGATTCGACCCAAAATCGGGGCGCGTTTCCATTGCCGACAGAATTGATAAAAGAGAGTCCATAATCAAGGCAATTCATTGGTATGTCCTTTCGGTGCAGTTGAGATCTAAGAATACGTTTTCACTGTATCAACTACCATAGTATAGCATTTTTAATGCAAAAATGCCTTTGTTGACGGCTAACTAGCAACAAGCCCAATGCTTTAGGTTTGGGTCCGACACGGTAGGGCAATCGCATATAAAAAAATTGCTTGACAGTAGCATGAATTCGGGGCATCCCATCTGTTTATTTGATGCCCGGGGGCACCGGAATCGTTCATTTGTACATGATTTTACGCATTCATTGGAACGACATCCACTGAATTGTTGGGCAAATCATATAAAGCAAAGGACTGACCACGCTATAACCGTTTCAATCGCTTTCACGTACGATTGCCCTCTGTGGACAGTCCTTTCTTGTTGACAAGCGTTTTTTATCTCTGCTACCCTATAAACAATCCTTCCGCGGCAGGAGGCGACTTCACCGCTCGGTGATACCTGCCGCACCCCTTCGCTGGGGTATGGGAGGACGGAAGGGGCTCCCAATGAACAAACTCTACTGAGGCGACGCGCGTTAAGGTGTTGGGTCCTGAGCCTGGTTTTGAGATTGATGAGGAGGAAGTATTTCTGCCGGCGTTAGAGCCGTTTGTTAAGCCGACCATCAACTACAGGAGGAATATCATGCTAGACAAAACAGAGTCTGATTTAGATAAGGACAAAATTGTTTGGGTGACTGCCGGCGCATGGTGTTATCATGAGGAGGATTGTCGCCATATAACGAGGTCGTCCAAACCCAAAGTGGACTTGCCAAAAGGAAAGGTATTAAAGTTGGAATATGAGCGTTGTCCACATTGTAATCCATAAACGTCCGATACTCGGTCTTATCGGACATTTGTTTAGCAGGAGGAATTTATGGCACGTATATCTTGCCCGGAATGTAAAAGACAAATCAGTGAAACTGCGGAAGCGTGCCCAAAATGTGGGTATAAGTTGACACCGGAGGAAGCCTCAGAGATTAAAAAGAAGGAAAAGGATACTCAGAAAGCGGTTGCGATTGGGTGTCTTGTGGTTTTTCTTCTTCCTGTCTTTATCGTGATGTGTTCAAAGCTTTTGGAAACTCCACGAAAATCGTCAACTGAAGATATTCGGCGTGAAGGCCGGCAACAAATGCGAGGCCGGCAGCAACAATGGGAAGGGATATGGATAATTGAAACGCTTGACTATAAGCCTCCTGACACGGTAATGTCGGACGCATTGGTTGACTTTATTTCATGGCATTGGCATTTTTATTCGTCTGGCAGATTTAAGTCTATACTGGCAAGTAAAACAAAATCAGATGAGCGAACCATTTTAGCCACGACTATCGGAACTTATGATCTTGGAGACACGACTTATACCATTCAACCTACACACCTTAATTCGGTTGCTGTAAATATTATATCTGCTGAACAAGGAAAATGGTTTGCGGTGGGCGATGAATTAGTTTTAACGCCACATGGAGATGGTCATGTTAAAAAATTGCGTCGAAAAACTGAAATCTCTACACCACTAAAATCACAAGCGCCACCCGCACGGCAGCAGAGACTATCACAGAAAACCCCAGGTGATAACAAGGCTGCTGCCGGAACAGAACATTATAAAAATAAATATAGAGAAGCTCATAAAGCTAATGAAACGGCTAAGTCGAATTATAACCAAAACCCGTCTATCTCAAATAAGCGAGCATGGGATGATGCTACGAATAAATTGGATCGTGCTTATTTGCAGTTGGAGAAAGCTATGGGAGCCGAACCTCATAAAGGAGTAACAAAGCAAAGATTAGAATTAGAGGCATTTACCGAGAGAGTGGAAAGGGATCAAAAATAGGAGGAGGCTCACCTCCCCACGCTTCCCTTGTGGCGAAACTTCAAAATATGGGGAGTTGAAAGAAAAGAAGAAGGACAAAGATGTCTGAACAAAGGACACATGAGTTACATCACTTCATGCGGAAGCTAAGCAATGATATGGCTGAAAACTATGAATATCTTCAAACGCGGGCAACTAAAGATTCGGGAACTGCCGGCGACCAAGCGGAGATACACTGGGCTAATTGGTTGCGTGAATGGCTTCCGCCGATAGTGTTGAACTTTAATTTATCGAAAAAACGCTCACCCCACCCGACTCGTCACCAACAGCAATATACTGGTCATTCGGTGACCAAACGAGGCTTGTGACCCCCGCTGTCAGAGCGACTTCATGAACCGCCAGAGAATCGAGGCGGCCTCGCAATTGCCAGACGTAGACTAGACCGTCGGCGCCGCCTGAGGCCAGCAGTTTTCCGCGATGTTGAAAACGCACAACGCTGAGAAAATCCTGATGCCCGGAAAGCATAATGGGGCTGGTACTGGCCGGACCGCGACCGGAACAATCCCACACCACAACTTCCTGACCGCCTCCCGTAGCCAAGTATCGACTCGTGGCATCCCACGAGAGTTCTCGCACTTTCGTCGGATAGCCAGACATTTGCAAGTCGTCACCGGTAGACATAATCCAGAAATGTACAGTCGAATCTTGATCTCCGGTAGCGATGTATTTGCCATCAGGGCTCCACGCAATCGCCAGTGATGAGCCTTTCCATTCCAATCGGCGGACGGCTTCCGACTGTTGCGGGTCCCACAGCGTGACGCCGCCGTAGGCAATCGAGGCAAGTTGCCTTACACGCGGTTTCCACTGGAGACCAGAAATCGTGCTCTGATGGTCGGGATATTCGCGAACAAGATTGCCGATAGCGTTCCAGAGTTTCAGCTTACGACCAGCGGCAGAGACGAGTATCGGTTTTTTGCCGCCACTCCAAGCCAGGTGCTCAACCCATGCTGCGCCCCCGTCAAGCGAATGGGTCGCTTCGCCACTGGTCATATCCCACAACCGAATTTTCCCATCTTGTCCTGCGCTTGCAAGCACCTTGCTGTCTGGACGCCACGCGATTGACATTGTGCCGAATTCATGCCCTTTGAAGGCATGCCTAACCGCTCGCCGACGCCCTTCAAAAATTGTCACCGGACCGAGAACCGACGCGGCAGCGATGTATCTCCCATCAGGTGACCACGCCAGATCAATGACGTGGTCGCTGATGGTTGCGGTCCAATTTTCGCGCAGTTGCGAGGGTTGGACAGAGTCGTTGTTGAGGTTGTTCAAGCGAGACATGCTTCAAACCCTTCAGTCAATTCTGCCCGGTCGAGGTTGCGCCCGATGAAGATGAGGCTATTGTAGCGCGGTTCACCCCCCCACGGACGGTCGGGGCGACCGTCGAAGAGCATATGAACACCTTGGAAGACAAATCGGTTTGGCTGTCCCTTGATGCTCAGGATACCTTTCATGCGGAAGATGTCGAGCCCTTTTGTCCTAAGCAGATCGCCAATCCAATCGTTCAGCCGGTCGGGGTCGAGGTCGCCGGGGGTTGTGATGCCGACCGATGTGACTTCGTCATCATGTTCGTGGTCTGGCTTAAATTCGCGGTCAACAACTGGCTTGACAAGGGCACTGCTGCCAAAGAGCTGTGCTTGGAATTCGTCGGGGTGATGCTCGGTAAACAGCGCGTAAGTGCCGGGCCGGTCGATCTGCACGTCAAAGTGTAATTCGTCCGCTGTGAGATTCAACTCAATGAGTTGCCCACTCGGTTGAAGGGCACCACCCGCCGAAAGTTCATGCTCATCATCGGAGAAAACCATAACGACTGGCTCAACAGCGGCCTTCAAAGCTTCATCGGTTGACCCATTTACGGGCACCAACGCGACTTTCATCGTTGGGTCAGGACCCTCTTGGAGAACCAGTTCATGCGTACCTGCCGAAAGGTTATAAACACCAGCCCATTCAAAGGGATACTCCGGTTCCATAAACTGTGGGTCAACCTCCATCGCCCGGTCCAGATCGAATCCGCCGACATTGAGAATCTTGTCCATTTCAACCACGGCGTTTTTCGTTCGATAAATCTTCGCTGCAGCGTTCATACTGCGAATTCTGGGCTTCTAGTTGATCTAACTCTTCCCTCGGCCACAAGGTCAATCTTGTTCAACAAAATGACATCGGCAAAGGCAATCTGTTCACGCGCCTCGTCGCTGTCATCGATGTGCTGCCAGATGTGTTTGGCATCAACCACCGTCGTGACGGAATCCAGTTGCAGTTTCTCCTCCATTTCGGCATCCATGAAGAACGTCTGAGCAACCGGTCCGGGGTCCGCAAGCCCTGTGGTTTCGACCATGATGTAGTCGAACTTATCGCGACGCTTCATCAGATTCCCCAAAATACGGATGAGATCCCCACGCACCGTGCAGCAGATGCAACCATTGTTCATCTCGAAAATCTCCTCTTCGGCACCGATGACCAAATCATTATCAACGCCGACCTCGCCAAACTCGTTTTCGATGACGGCGATACGTTTGCCATGGTTTTCGGTGAGAATGCGGTTGAGAAGCGTGGTTTTACCAGACCCCAAAAAGCCCGTCAACACGGTGACGGGGACTTGATTGTTTAGCGTGAATGTGTTCATCTTTCTCTCCTTGTTGAATTTAGCCAGCGGTCAAGCGAACGATGTCCGCCTGCTCCACCTCCGCCAGCGGTTTGTGAATCTTGTATTGCTGGGGCTTTCCCGGTGTCTCCATGATTGCAATGACTGTTTCAATAGGCGGGCAGCCTTCTTCGGTGCATTGCAACTGAGTAACCATCACGGAGACGTCTTCTGATAGGTCAAAGGTTTGGGAGACCCACGATTTGACTTGGACAAGTTGCCGTGGATCACTCTCTTTTTGCGAATTGAAAAATTTCAGCACTGTTGTATGGCCTCCTTTCCTCGCGTATGATGCTGTTTTAATATCTGAAATCTCGCCCCGAATCGGTCAGCGCACACGATTCTGATCAGATTTTTCTCAAGTCCGTGGTCTCTATTCTGCGGGAGGCGTGTACGAAACTGCGCCAACCAGTTGCACAGCCCTCTAAACCGTCTGTCATCAAGCTCGTATCAATGCAGCAACTCTGTATGACAGGAACCTGCCCGGCGAACGCTTGCCACAGTGAAGCCTTGTAATTCACGGGTCGCTTGTTTTTTCTAAAACCCCGAACGAGGGAGATCGAAACCGATCAAAACGGTGACTGTCAAAGGTTGAAGGCAACGGAAGTAGCGCATCTGTTCGGGCCACATCTTCCGCCCAATCCACGAGTCGCGCATAGTGTAGATGGAGTTCTATCTGTCCTAACCACACGACGCCGGGCGGTAATGTGATGCAGACGACATTTGCAAGATCGCAAGGCCCAAGGCAACCTTCGCTGATTGTCAACGTTATTGAAGGGGACAGTTGCCTGTTCCGCCATTCCTGTTTGAGCCACTCGACCGGTACAGGCGGCTTTCGTTTCTCTGTCACGCCACAACAACAACCCTTACAGACCAGCATATGCGCTAAGACACGCCGCCTCGATGCCAGCTTAGGCAACGATTCGATTCTATCTGCTTTCATACCTTTTTCCTGTGTGTTACACTCCCGCGAATATACCGATTCATCACTGCCCAACGACATTCAAGGGTAGTGTGGTGGTTTGGTAGCCCGACGACGTACATCGTCGGGCGGTTGTTCAGCACAATTATTATCTGAGCTTGATGTTTATCAATCGCTTCTAGGCTGTGAAAGCAAGTATTCGACGAGCTCATGCCACTTTGCAGCCATCTCGTGTGCAGAATACGTTTCCTCTTCCATGCGTCAGTACACTGTTGGCGATAGTCAAGTCCGTATTCAGAAATAATCCACCGCTCGTAGTCGCCCATCCATGCGAGACCTTGAGTGAGCAAGCTGAAAACGCGACGCCACGCTTCTACATCACATGGCTGCGTAAGCTCAGGGAGTTGCTCCGGTTTCCATACGGGCAACGAAAAATTGACCGCTGCTGTCTGTTTGGGCGCGAATTTGTAACGCTGCAAGAAAAGTCCTCCTCGGTCCCCAGCGCCATAGAAAAACCCGAATCCCCATAAAATAACTCGACTTCTGCCAGAGCTACGCCACTCATAAGCGGTACTTCCGTGCTTGCCTTCCGGCGGTCGATGTTTGGTAAAACCGTAGGTGAGCAAAGCATTTCCCTCTGCCCGGCGAATGTCCTGCCCCCAACACCACAACTGTTGGTCCAACAGCGTCGTCCCGATCTTCCTGACCTTGTTCAATGCACCTAACCAACGCGCAGATTCGTCGCTAGTTCTGCCAGACATGATTTATTCCCCCATAAGAAGCCGCTTATACTCCTTCTCAAGCTCACGAAGCAATTCAAAATCGGATGCGGCATCAGACGCTGTAACCTGGGGCGCGTCATTTTCCGGTTCGCACGCTTCAAAACGCGATTGCAACTCAGTCGCGTCGATTCCGCCATACTCACCGATAAAAACTAGCTGGGTACCCGGTTTCTCGTCGCCCCACGGTGCCCCAATGATCAGACGCGCCCGTTGGCCGACAACGTGGACGATTCCCTTCCGATCCCGGCGTCTCATCAAGATAGACAAAGCCTTTGGCGCGGTAGATCGTCGCCGGTAAGGTTTTCACCGCATGACGCACTGCCCC
>CAXXIV010000002.1:0-62721 GCA_963667935.2 Candidatus Poribacteria bacterium
CCCTGTACTGCCCTCGGAAATTAGGGCCACCTCCTAAACCAAGATTGTGATACCATATCAATCGAATTGAAAGGAGATTTCCGATGGCAAAGCGGCGAAGATTCACCCCTCAATTTAAGGCAGAAGTGGTTATAGAGGCACTTATGGGTCACAGTTCGCAAGCGGAACTGTGTCGTAAACACAACCTCAGTGCGGACCAACTGTCGAAGTGGAAACACCAATTAGTTGACAATGCGGCGTGTTTGTTTGAATCGACTGACAAGCAATCTAACGAGCATAACGAAAGGATTGCTCAACTGGAACAACTGGTAGGCCGATTGACGATAGCGTTAGACATCCAAAAAAAAGCCTCGACTTGGCTCAATTGAATCGGTCCCAAAAGCAACAGATAGTAGAGGCATTGCAGCGTGATTACTCGGTTCGACAGATTTGTGATGTCCTTGGCTTGCATCGGAGCAGTCTCTATTATCAACCGAAAACAGACCCCTTTGCACACCAGTTACAACAGGAGATAGAGCAACTCGCAGCCCGTTATCCCACATACGGCTATAGACGTATCACCCCGTTGCTGAGGCGTCGGGGATATGACGTTGGCACCACCCGGGTCGCCCGATTGATGAAAGAACAAAAACTTTCGGTCGCCATCAAACGTGCGTGTCAAACCACCCAATCGGTTGCAGGGGTGGGGCAATGGGGCAATCGGATTGAGAACCTTGACATCTGCCGGCGCAATCAGGTATGGGTCGGCGATATTACCTATGTCCGACTCAAGGGACAATTCATCTATGTGGCGGTGTTAATGGATGTATTCACACGAATGATAAGAGGCTGGCAGGTGAGTCCACAGTTGACCCAACCGCTCACCTTGAGACCCCGGCAACACGCATTAACCCAAGGTGTTCCAGAGATTCACCACAGCGACCAAGGCATTCAGTATCTTTCGACAGCTTATATTTCAACGCTCATCCGTCATGGGATTGACATCTCCTTAGCCCAGAGAGGCTGTCCTTGGGACAACGGTTACGCCGAAAGACTCATACGCACCCTCAAGGAGGAAGAGGTCTATCTCAATGAATACGACGATATTAGCGACGCCCGAGCGAGGATTGAGCATTTTATTTTACAGGTGTATAACCAAAAAAGACCGCATTCAGCGTTAGGCTATTTAACGCCCGTTGAATTTGAACAAAAACTCTTGGTTTAACTTGCACGATTGATGGCCCTAATTAACGCGGGCAGTACACCCGATTGTTGCCAAAATTGAGGACAATCGTGGCAAGGATGCCACTCTCACAGAGGCATCAATCGCCCACCTCAGCTGCGGCATCATCTGATTTTCAAGAACACCTCAGCCCGCACCTGCCTGTCGTTGGAGTCGTTCAGCTCTCTATAGAACTCCTCGACCTTCTGCGCTACTGCCCCAAATCTAATTATCGTCGCTTGATGGTAGATATGATTTAAGACGCCGATCTTCCACGCAGGTTCAACCGAATCTGGACTCCACCATAATTTTCCCGCAATCTCCATTTTTTGATGTTGAGACAAGGGGACTCTATGATAGAATATGATGCAGAGTTGAACAATATGTAATCGAAAAAATTAAAGTGATAATTGATTTCTTGTCAGCGTTGCGCTGTGCAGTGCTGTGAGATAGCTATTTCAACATTCGATCTTCTAGAATAGAGGTAATAACGGATGAAAATTGTACTGTCTGCCAAAGCGACCGAGCAGTTTATGAGCGAACTTCGCACCACTTTTCCGTCCGTAACTTTTCACAGAGCGGCGACCCCGGCGGAAGAGATGGAACTCATTCGGGACGCGGATGTATTCTGTGGTGATCCGTCACGCGAGGTTTTCCTCGCCGCCCAAAAACTCCAGTGGATACAGTGTCCGGGGACGGGTGTCGATAAGATTGTGTCGATACCTGAGATAAGAGATAGTGATGTTATTTTGACGAACGCACGAGGCCCTCACGCCAACCCGATGGCTGATCATGCGTTTGGTATGATATTGACCTTCGCCCACTGCTTACGCGAACAGTGGGAAGACCAGAAAGTGCACCATTGGGATACGGGAAAATATGATGAACGGGTGCTAGAAATCAGTGGAAGCACCCTAGGCATCCTCGCACTCGGCGGCATCGGAATGGCGGTTGCACGGCGGGGATACGGCTTCGGTATGGAAGTCTACGCCGTTGATGCTCAATCAATGCCAACCCCTCCAGAGGTGAAAGCGGTTTGGGAGCTTGACAGACTGGATGAACTGCTCCAGATTTCTGACTGGTTTGTCATCACCGCCCCGTTTACGCCAGAAACAGAAGGACTGATCGATCACCGACGACTGGAATTGCTCAAACCGGGCGTGTATGTCATAGCGATTTCACGAGGAGGCATCTTGGATGAGGAAGCTTTGATAGACGGGTTGCGCTCCGGACGAATCGCCGGTGCAGGACTGGATGTCATGGATGTAGAGCCTTTGCCACCGGATAGTCCGTTATGGGATATGGAAAATGTCATCTTATCGCCTCATGCTTCAGCATTGACCGCTGAAATGTGGGAGGGACGGCGGCAGATTTTCAAGGAGAACCTCCGTCGATTTCTCGCGGGCGAACCGTTCATCTATGTGTGCGACAAACAAGCAGGATTTTAGTAGGGAACGCAGATCCCAATACATTGAGGATCTTCGCTTCGCAGGATCTGCATCCCCCACAAGTCCACACAATATAAGGAGGGAGATATGGAAACGACAGATTTCGGCAAAACAGATCTCAAAATCACGCGCCTCGGTCTGGGACTTGCAGAGATTTCCCGCCAAGAGCGATCCAAGGTTGTTGAAGAAGCGGACCGGGTGCTCAACGCCGCGCTCGATGGCGGCATCAATTTCCTTGACACCGCTGCCTGCTACGGCAGAACTGAGGAGATAATCGGGGCGACCGTTTCTCACCGGCGAGATGAATATATCTTGGCGACGAAGTGTGGTCACACTACCGATGATGGCGATAGGGGCACACCGTGGACGGAAAATGAATCGTGGACTGGGCCGGTGGTCTCCGAAAGTATTGACCGCAGTTTGCGTCGGCTGCAGACGGATCACCTAGACATCGTCCAACTCCACTCCTGTGATGTGGATATACTGGAACACGGCGAGGTTATCGAAGCACTAGCTCAAGCAAGAGATGCGGGCAAAACCCGTTTTATCGGCTACAGCGGAGACAATGCGGCTGCCCGTTGGGCGGTAGACAGTGGACTGTTCGACACGCTTCAAACTAGCTTTAATCTTGTGGAACAGCATGCCCGCACCAAAGGATTGTTTGAAGCAGCAGAGGCACAGGGGATGGGGGTTATCATCAAGCGGCCCGTTGCCAATGGGGCGTGGGGTAAAGCGCGCAGCCCCTACTCGTATGCGGATGAATACTTTCGACGGGCCCAGATTATGGAGGGAATGGGACCGCTGCCCCAAGTACCTGAAAATCCTATCCTGCTGGCGTTAGGATTTGTACTCGCCCAACCCGAAGTTGATACAGTCATCGTAGGAACTCACAATCCCTCACATCTGTCATCAAACATTGAAATGGTGACGGGACAGCTACCGATTCCCACGGAAACCGTTGAGGTGCTACACCGCCGCTTTGAAGAGGTAGATGACGGATGGTTACAACTGACGTGAAAAAGCGAATGAATTAGAAGGATTCTATACTGAGGAGAGTTATGAAATGAAAATCACAAGCGTTGAGGCAATCCCTAGTGCTTCACCGGTGTCCAATATGCGAGGTGCGCGAAGTAATTACGTCTACGTCAAAATTTCGACGGGTGAGGGCATCGTTGGGTGGGGCGAATCAACGTGCGGCCCACTGTCTGTTGCAAACGTTGTGGAAGAGATTGGAGCGACATTGGTCGGCAAAGATCCATTTCGGATTGAGGAACACTGGCAACGGCTCTATCACCTCTATCACAATGTGCGGGGTGGTGTGATTCAGATGGCGGCAATCAGTGGAATAGAAATTGCTCTCTGGGACATCAAAGGCAAGGCATTTGACGCCCCGGTCTGGCAGCTACTAGGGGGACAGATGCGCGATCGAATCTGGACATATGGTCGCTTTGATGGACAGACGCCTGAGCTTGCCGTGGAACATGCTCTACGGCAGGTGGATACAGGTCTGACCGCGTTAAAGGGCGACCCCTTCGGTCATCAAGGATTGTTCATCAGTGCAGAAGCAGAGCGAGATGCTATCGCCAAAGTCAAGGCGGTGCGGGAGGCAGTCGGAGACGATGTTGAGCTATTGGTCGAAGTGCACGGAAGGTTATCGCCATCGTCGGCTATCCGAATCGGCAATGCGCTGGAGGAGTTTCGGCCATACGTCTATGAGGAGCCGGTACCGCCCCAAAATGTTGATGCTATGGTAAAGGTTGCGGAAGCTGTGAATATCCCGCTCGCAACGGGGGAAAGACTCTACACCAAGTGGGGGTTTGTCGAGCTACTTGAGAAACAGGTTGTGGCGTTGATTCAGCCGGATGTTTGCCACGCAGGTGGGATTTCGGAACTGAAGAAAATCGCTGCGATGGCGGAGGCGTACTATGTCGGTTTTCAACCCCACAATCCCTACGGTCCAGTCAACACAATGGCGGCGATACAGGTTGATGTCTGCACAACGAACTTCATGATCCAAGAAGGCGGTCATGCGCCATGGTTTGATCAGGTAGTCATCGGCGATTTTCCTCGGCAGAAGGACGGATATTTTGATATCCCAACTGCCCCCGGCATCGGCATAGAAATGAACGAGGAAGTGTTACGGGCGAATCCACCTGTCGAGCGGCGTGGCGCAGAGGGCTACAGTCGTCAAGCACCATGGCGATCCAAGCAGGATACCGAATGGGTTTGAAGCCACATAATGTAACATCACATCCACATTTTTGGTGCACATTTGATTTTAACGCAAGGATTTTTCAAATTTTATATCCTTGCGTCTTTGCACCTTGGTGCCGTTGCGTTAAAATAAGGAGGGATCATGAAAGCTGCTGTCTTGCACGAATTAAACCAACCGGTTGTTGTCGAAGATATTGAAATGGAAGGCCCGAAGAAAGGCGAGGTCCTTGTCAAGGTCGCCGCAACGGGTGTTTGTCATAGCTGTTACCATGCGGTTACCGGCAAAATCAGCTATCCACTTCCAGTAGTGTTAGGAGATGAGGGCGCAGGAGTTGTCGAGGAGGTCGGAGAAGGGGTCACTTTGGTGAAGCCGGGTGATCACGTAATTCTGTCGTGGGTGCCCTCCTGTGGATATTGCATCTACTGTACCCAAGGTTATTCCAACCTCTGCTTAAAAGCGAGGCAGAGCGAACGTGGACGCCTCTTTGACGGCACTACACGGTACACAAAGAACGGGAAAGCGATCTACCATTATGCGTGGGTTGCGTCCTTCGCGGAATATACCGTAATTCCCCAAGAATCTGCTATACCGATTGACAAAGAGATTCCATTAGATAAAGCTGCGTTGGTCGGGTGTAGCGTCACAACGGGGTTTTGTGCTGCAACCAACACGGCTCAAGTGCGTCCGGGGAGCAGCGTCGTAGTATTCGGGACGGGCGGCATTGGTTTGAATGCCGTTCAAGGTGCGGCTGTCGCGGGTGCCGAGAAGGTTATCGCGGTAGACCTGCTGGATGCTAAGTTGGAAATGGCACGGCAGCTTGGCGCGACCCATACCATCAACGCTAGCAACCGCGATCCGATTCCAGAAATCCAATCGTTGACAGACGGGTTAGGCGCAGATTTTACCATTGAAGCGATTGGGGTAAACGTGACCTTCGAGCAAGCGATACGCGCTCTACGGCCGCGTGGAAAAGCGGTCTGGATTGGTGTTCCACCTCAAGAACCGCTGTCTTTGGAGCCCGGCATACTGGGCGGTGAAAAAATGGTGATGACGAGCACCTACGGCTCAGCACGCCCTCGCGATGACATGCCTCGTCTACTTGCGCTTTACCGTGCCGGAGTCCTCAAACTAGACGAACTGATCAGCCGCACCTATCAACTGGAGGAGATTAACGAGGCCTTTGAGGATCTGCTCAATGGGGAGGTCGCTCGCGGCGTGATTCAGTTTTGATGCCGCAGATAAGTTTTAGGGAACAATGATCATTGTTCCCTACGATAATCCTCACCGGGACGCAGAAGTAAGCCTAATTCTTAGGGAACGGAGCTCTCCGTTCCATTTATTCTAATTCCTATTTCTTTATCACACAGCAACACTTTCCAGCCAATCCTTACTGACCTCAATCCCAAACCCCGGCGCATCGTTGGGTACAAGATGACCGTCCTTGATTACAGCCGTACCGGGGATAGCGACCATCTCTTCAGGCGGTACACCCGGTGGCGAGACACCCTCGGAGCGTTCACCCCAGACGATAGCGGGCATTGCAAAAGCGAGATGTTGTCCGTAAGGATAGTTCATGCCGCCGTGGGTGATCACTGAGATACCGGAGGCTTCGGCAAGGTGGCAGATCCGAACGCACGACGTGATTCCGCCCGCCCATAATACATCCGGTTGGAAAATGTCCACGAGGCGCTGACCGGCAGCCATTGAAAAGGGTAATGGCATATACCAATGTTCACCGGTAGCGAGTGTTTGCCAAGGCAATCGCTGACGTACCTCGGCGAACCCCTCAAAATCTTCCGGTATCAGATAATCTTCTAGCCATTTGAGGCGGTAGGGTCTCAGCATCTCGGCGAGCCGAATGGTGTACTCCACATCCAGCGACAGCCAGCAGTCCAACATTAGTTCTACGTCATCGCCGATCAGTTCTCGTATCCTTGCTACTTCTGCCTCATTTTTGTTGAGACCCTCCAGCCCATCGGCGGGTCCATAGGGCAGCGGGAGTTTGGTCGCCTTGAACCCCAACTCCATGTACCATTCGGTCTCGAAGCCTGTAGAGTAACAGAAGATACTTTCCTTTTGAGGGCCGCCAAGAAGTTCATAGACCGGGCGGTTCAGCAGCTTACCCTTCAGATCCCATAGGGCAAGGTCAACAGCACTGATAGCATAGCTTGCGAGTCCTGTGCTGCCGTAAGGGGTAGCCATCCGGAACATCATGTCAAATACCTTCTCCGTTGCCATGCAATTTTCGCCCACAAGGTGTCGAGCAAAGTGGTCGTTGATGACCTTTACCACCGGTCCCCCATTGATGGTGACACCAACGCCAAAGGTGCCGTCTTCAGCCGTGATTACGCAGCCTACTCGATTCCAGCTAGCTCCAGACGATGCCCGTCGTGTTCTGTAAGCGGGGTAACGCGCCATTGGGCTTGGTGAATCGGGGCGATCTGGTGGCGGTAAACTCCTCGGTTTGGTTTTGGGTGTGGGCGTGATGTTTATCTCGGCTGCTCTGATTTCCTTAATTTTCATCCGCTCATTACCTCCCTCCGCTTAGTGATTATGTTGTTGCCGCATCGTCCGAAAGTTCAAGGGTGCATTAGTTTATTAATATCTATGAACCCAAATTGTCTGCGCGTTTCACGTTTCACTCATTACCCCAAGGAAATGACTCAATGCGGAATGACCGCTCAGCGAGTGGCAAATCAACCCTAGCTCCGCCCTGCGTTGAGGAACCGTGAATAGCGAAACCTATCTCCGTTGCACGGCGCGCGTGTTCAATGTCACAGGCAGTTCGTCCACCCGTCTGTACTGCCTGCACCAAGTCGTTCACCATCGCTGTGCCAGCGGGGCCACGGTTCGATTTCCTCCGGGAGATCTAATGGACGTAATCCCGCTCCAGATGGATCGTCCGCTGCCCAGATATAGCTCTCATTGGCATCGTCGAGGAGAAACAGGCGCCCGTTTTCGCCTGCGACTTCAAAGGTCAAGCCTGCGTTTTCGTGACGACCATTTGGTGTGACGTAGAGCACCGCTCCATTCGCAAGCCCGATCTGTGCATTGCCAGCCGGATCCATACGTCGACGTGAATCGGGAGGTTCTTCCGAAACGTCGTCCACCAAGCCGCTGACCCACACCGGCTCGACATCACCTGCCAAGCCTAGAATCGCATCATATGAATGGCATCCATGGTTAATCAGGTTGGACAGTGCATAGGCGGTAGCACTTGTGACCTCCCCGATTACCCCATCGGCAATTAGCTCGCGTAGGGCGCAATAGCGGGGCATCCAGCGACGATCCAACGCTAGAAGCAGCGGCACCTCTTGACATGCGGCAACGATACGATCCATTTCCTCCAGACTGGTAACGAGGGGTTTGTCACATAGGATGCCGCGTACCCCAGCCTCGACAGCCAACTCAATCTGATCGGCGTGCATCGTTTGGCGCGTGGCAAGACACAGCAGGTCTGGCTGGATTTCCCCAAGCATCTGCCCGTAGTCGTGATAAGTCGGAACGTCGCCCCATACCTCCCTCCAACAATCTACGAATTCTGTCCGGGTGTCTGTGCCGAGATCAAACACCGCTACCACATCCGTCTCAGGGGCGGCGTGAAACGCAGTCGCAAAATTATGGCTGCCTGGGGTCCGGTGTGTCATACGATGGCAGCCTGCAACCGCGACGCGCAATTTATCTTCGCTTTGTCCCATTGTTTCTCTCCTCATCTTTAGCTGTTAGTTGAGACTCCAATCTATTCTACCACGAAAATCCCGCTCCCTCCGGCGCAAGGAAACAGCCATCGACGAAATGGTCACGCTCTTCATCGGTCAATAGTCCTGTTTCCAGATACAACGTATTGGGCAGCGCACACAGGATATTCAGATTTATCAGGCCACCACCGTGCGTGCAGCACGGCACACCAAACGCAGCTGCGAGCAAACCGGTGGCGACACATTCTGAGAAACCACCTAGGCGAGCGAGATCCACCTGCACGATGTCTATCCCCCGACGGACTAAGAGTTCCTTAAACTCTTCCTTCCCGTAAAGGTTTTCACCGGTGGCGATAGGCATGGCAAGCCCATGAGCGAGTTCGGCATAGTCATCATAGTTGTGTGCGGGCAGCGGTTCCTCAAGCCAAAATATCCCCATCTCCTGAAAAACCTGTCCACGACGTAACGCCTCATACACTGTGAGCGTCTGGTTCGCATCCACCATGACTGTGACATCTGGCCCAATCTCCGCACGAACTGTTTCTAGCCGTTGGATGTCCTCCTCCAGCGTCGGTGAACCGACCTTGACCTTCACAGCCTTAAAGCCTTGTTCGGTGGATTGTGCACAGACCTCCTTGAGCTCATCTAGGTCTAAGTGCATCCAACCCACCATCGTATAGGCAGGCACTCGATCTTTCGCTTGGCCCACAAGCCGATGCGCGGGCTGTCCTGTCTCCTGTCCAAAAATATCCCAGAGAGCAACATTCACGGCTGTGAGTGCATACATCGTCATGCCGTGGATCGCTTGTTCTTCCAGTGCCCGCTTCAGATCTTCGTCAATCAGTCGAATAGCGAGCGGATCCCGTCCGACAAGCAGCGGCGTAACTTCCTCATCGAGCATAGTCTGGAGTGTCTGGTTTGCACCCCGAATCGAGGAGAAGCCAACCGAGGAACTACCGACCAGACCTTTATCGGTGTGGACTTTGACGTGAACACGTCCCGGATGTCTATTGGCGCGGAGCGCATCGGTGATTGGCCGCTCCGGCGGCGGGGCGATATACAATTCAGTTTCGAGATGAGTGATTTTCATTATTGTTTTCCTTGCACCTTCGTCTCCTCCGACTCAGATCGGGATCCTCGCTGCGCGGAACTAGTGGGATTTACGTTAAATTTTCAAATGGGCCAAAAAGGTTCTACGCCAAAATATTGCTCACAAATTTCAACGTTGCTTTAGTGTTTCTGTTGACTTCATCCACCGTTGTCCCGCCAACACACTCAACATATAGCGGTCCCTTAAAACCACCACTAACCAGTCCGTTAAGAACCGTCTCAAAATCAACTAGCCCTTCGCCCGGTGTGACCATCACATCAGGTACACCATCCTCAACGACACAATCCTTGATGATGGTCGTTGTCACTTTCGGTGCGATGGTTGCTACATCGGTTTCGGGACGAAGATCGCCTTTGGTGTAGTAGATGATGTTACCCGGATCGTAACAGATCCCAAAAGCAGGATGAGTCACTTTTTCATCAGCGTCAATGAGATCTTGGACTGTGAGGCTGATTCCGCCATGCGGTTTCATGGTGATGTTGACACCCATTTCTGCAGCATGGGGGCGCAGCCCGACGCATCAGCTCAAAATAGTCTGCATAGTGCGCTTCATTCCCCGTACCACAGTCGAGCAGCCACTTCGTGCCGAGCGCAGCGGCGTTATCAATGAGGCGTTTGTAGTCATTGACAGCGGCTTCCAACCCAAGATTTAATTTCGTACTGCCGATTAGCATGGAAGGGGTCAGACCAGCAGCGGCTGCGGTATTACGGGCTTCTACTATTTCCGCATCCGTGCTATCAGAGCGGACGGGAATCTGACCGGCGTTGGCGAACACCGCAACATCGCTGTATCCAGCAGCCGCGATATGCTCACATGCTTGGGAGAATGTAAGTGAACCGTATGGCCGGGTCGTGCATCCGATTGTATGTTTCATAGTTTTCCTTTCAAATATTGAGTGGTGCTCGTCCGAAGATTTAACACACATTGGGTGGGAGCCAGTCCTCGTAATTCAACCATCCGATGGAGGCGGTATGTTTGCGGAAGTAGGGGTGGGATTCGAGTAAAGCTGTTGATAGATGATATAGCTGTCAATAACCTTTTTGATGTGACGGCGTGTTTGATCTATCCCAATATCTTCGATGAACTCATCCAGATCCGGTATCTGCTTTGCCTTTATCCATCGCCGCATCCGACCGGGACCGCCATTGTACGCGCCGGCGACCAGTGCGTGAGTATTGTCAAACTGATTCATCAAACTTTTCATATACCATGACCCCATCTGAATGTTAATATCTGGATTATACAGCATCTTTGTGTTGAATCGAGGAATTTTAAGACGGCTTGCAAACTCGGGTCCATTCGCCGGCATGATCTGCATCAGTCCTATCGCACCTGCGTAGGAAACAGCATCGGCGTTATACCGACTCTCTTCACGAATCATAGCGGCGACAAACAACGGGTCAATGTCGTATTTCGTTGTATGTTTTTGAAGGAGGTCTGTGTAGTAAAGTGGATAGAGGAGTCGGTACAGTTCTGCCGGTATAGCGTTGTTTGTACCGCGCAGAGGTTGAAATCTTGATAGCCTATCTGCATATCCGTATGCCTGTTGAAACTTCTTGAGTTTTTCAAGGCATAAAATAAGGTTATAGTAATTATCTCGAAGATTCGAGTTATTACGCTTGACGAGTCCTTCCAGTTCAATTAAGGCATCCTCAAAAAGTTTGAGACGCATCAGTTGTGCCACACGAGGTGTTTTCTTAGATCCGATGTTTTTCCAGGCAGGACTGTCCACGGTAACACGGACGCGAGGTGCCGCTAGGGTTTCCTGTTTGGTTGAAGCAGCCAGCTGTGACTGAAGACGTTTCAGACGGTCTTTTGCAGCGCCGCTGTAATACCAGTGATTTGCCCGCACGATTTCGCTATATACTGCCTCCGCTGCCTTTAACTGGCTTTGACGTTCATAGGTTTTTGCTATCCAGAAGTGTGCTGCTTTAGCCCAACTATCGTGTGGAAAACCGTTTTGCAAAGTTGTGAAAGTCGCAATACAATCTGCGTATCGTTCGTTCCTGAATTGGATCCAACCGATTCGCCAGTATGCTCGCGGTAACCGGTCGCTGTGGGTGTATTGGGTCGTCAGGCGACGGTAGGAAGCGATGGCTTTGTCATACAGTTTCTCGTTTTCCTGCACCCAGCCAAGATCATATAACGCATCGTCCGCTAATGCACTCCAACTGTATTTTTCGACGAAGTCAATCAAATGCTTTTCAGCGAGTTGTGGCTGTCCCTTACGCCGGTAGCAGAGCGTTGAATGGTAGAGTGCCCGCGTGAGATAACCACTCGCTGGGTAGAGAGAAACGATTTTGTTGTATTCCTTAAGTGCCGAATCATATTTGCGCTGGCGGTGGAATGTGCGCCCGATATAGTAGGTGGCGCGTGCGGTGATTTTATCTTTATGACCTGTGGCCGCTTTGCGAAATTCCGATCGTGCGCTCGTCAGCTGACCACGATTGAATCGTACCATGGCATGCGTCATGCGTTGATTGCGAGTGATCTGGAGTTCTCGATGTGCTGCGACTAGCTTTTGCAGCGCGTCAAGTGAGATTTGCGCGATCGTGTCGGCATTGTTTGCGTTAATAAGCTGTTGATAGGTGTCTTGGGCTTTCTTCCAATCACCCAGCTTTTCATGGGTCTTTGCAGCCTCAAAAGTTGCTTTCCTAGCATAACTGTTTTTTGAATCGGCGATCAGTGCCAAAAAGCCCTTGAGTGCCACGGCGTAGTTACCGGTGTGATACTGTGCTTTAGCGAGTTCGTACTTTGCACCGGCAAAATGAAAGCTCTGGGGATGTTCGTCAATCAACCGTTGATACCAGATGATAGCGTTTTGATTGTCTTTCCTCTGTCCGTGTGATTTTGCCAGATGGTAGATAGCATAGTCTGCCAAGGGGTATGTCGGAGAAAGGGCATGTGTATAATGTTCAATCGCTTTTGTCCATTTCTCTCCCTTTTCGTAACAATAAGCGAGCACATGATGGATAGCCTGTTTCTCTGGATGGGTTGGCTGCGTTTTGAGTAAATCCTCCAAGTTCCGGGCAGCTTGAGTATAATTTCCCCGATCGACAAGAGTGAGCGTCTTTTCAAAAGGAGACTCTGCAAACGCCTGCGGAACCATACAGATAGTGAGGGTAATAGGGAGTAGATAGTTGTAGAGTATTTTTCTTAACATGTTGTTACGGTGGTGTTACCGGGACTTATTCCTGAGGCCACCGCATTACCTCCTTCATAGCTTTGAGCCATTGCTTTAATCCGATGAGTAATTTCCTGAGACGTTCTGCTACATCTATAACCAGAACATTACCAGTCGGGTTCGCATCTTTTTGGATGCCATCACTGTTTCATTTTGCTGATAATCCGCGATAAATCAAGCCTCCCGTGATTAACGCAATTAGCAGAAACAAAACTCCAGCACCGTAAAATCCCAATAGCAATTTGCCGAATCCAAACAGTGTGCAATAGACAAATGCCGAACCCAACACCCAATTGAGCAGGGCTGGCATACTGCTTTCTCCGATTGGTTGGACACTTGCGAGGCTAGGGATGCGTCCCCACCAGCCACCATTCGGTCGGACGCGTTGATAGAACGCAATTAACCGCTCTTCGGAAACGGGAGCGGTCACTAAAGTCGTGACGAACCAAATGAGTGTCGAAGTCGGGACGATAATCAGCATCTGATACGCGAAGTTATCTTTTGTCTGGGGCAAGGTGAACACGATTGTTGACACAACTGCGGAGGTAACCATCGCAGCAATCTCGGACCATGCGTTAATCCGCCACCAGTACCACCGCAAGATTTGCACGAGTCCGATTCCCGCGTTGAGGGCAATTAGAAATTTCCACGCTCCCGCGATTGAATCCATGAATAGGCTGGTCACGCCTGCAACAAGCATAATCACCACCACCGAGATACGCGAAGCGACCACGTAGTGACGGTCATCAGCCTCCGGCTTGAAAAAGCGTTTGTAGAAATCGTTGACGAGATAGGAGGCTCCCCAGTTTAGGTGGGTGTCAATCGTGGACATAAATGCTGCTAGAAACGCTGTGAGCATAAGACCAAGCAACCCTGTCGGCAGGTATTCGAGCATCAACTTTGGATAACCCGCTTCCGGGTCGCTGAGGTTCGGGTAGACAACCATTGATACAAGCGCAACTAGAATCCAGGGCCAAGGACGCAACGTATAGTGTGCAATGTTGAACCATAGCGTGGCAAGCAATGTATTCCGTTCGTCCTTCGCTGCAAACATCCGTTGAGCGATGTAGCCGCCGCCATCCACTCCATTTGCCGCCCACCACTGAACGCCGAGGTAAACGCCGAAGGTCAATATTGCCATCTCGCCGGTGCCAAAATCCGGAAAGAAGTGCAGAATCGAGTGATCTGCCCCATGCATCTCCGATAGCTTAGCTTTCAGGGTCCCTATACCACCAATCTTGGAAACAGCAATAACTGCTAACGCAATCGATCCGATCATCGCCATGCCGAATTGGACCAAGTCTGTTATCACTACACCCCAAAACCCAGACAGCGCACAATAGATACCCGCAATTAACATACACGCAAGGACAACAAGCACCTTCGATGTTCCGGTGTCGGGCAGATTAAAGGTCAGCACGATAATCTTCTGCATCGCCAAGATTACCCAACCCATCGTGATGCAATTAATTGGCAATCCGATGTATAGGGCGCGAAAACCGCGCAACAAACTGGCTGATCTGCCGGCATAGCGTAGTTCCGTCAATTCGACGTCGGTGATAACCTCTGCCCGTCGCCAGAGCCGGGAGAATAGGAATGTCGCTAACATTCCGCTCAAGACCATGTTCCACCACAGCCAATTCCCCGCAATACCGTCGTTGGCGACAAGTCCTGTGATTGCCAATGGTGTATCGGCGGCAAATGTCGTTGCAACCATCGAGGTGCCTGCGAGCCACCACGGCAAGTTTCTGCCAGAAACGAAAAATTCGTTAATATCCCTCCCCGCACGTTTGGAATAGTAGATACCGAGTCCAAGCGCGAAAACGATGTAACTAATAATGATTACGCCGTCAATAGGTGAAAGTTTCATTTAAGGTCAGTCTCCTTATAATGTTTGTATGTCATAAGGGGTGGTGTGCGATTGATTCGGTTCATTGCTCTATTAATGCCAACGCTATGGCAACGGAAAAGAGGGTCAGGATTGGGAAATCTCTCTTCATTCCGAGTATCCCGTTCAAGCCCATTCCGAGTGTCTTTGACCGACAGGGGTGTAAATGCTGCGGTGCAATATATGGTATAATGATAAGTGGACAGCATGGCTGTCGGCCGCTTGTATTATACCTCCGGTGTCTAGTGAGATGCAATATCGTTATGGTGAAATTAAGGCTATCTTGTGTCGGGATTCGGAGATTCCTCTCCGTTCCGAGAGTTTTCAATCTACAGAAAGACTAAATGACCCTAACGGTGATTTCGGTTTCGCTTGCTACCTATCCCCAAATCTGCTAAAATAAACATAGAACCCGTCGAAAGGAAAAAGCAATATCTGACATTTCCAATTGTGCACGCATGAGAATATGTCACAGGAGATTCGTATGAGAGATGAACCGTTAAGGTCTATTCACGTTGGTACAGGCGGTAGAGGCACTTGGCCCCTTGATGTGGTGACAGCCGATCGAAGTTGGGAACCTGTTGCTTTGGTGGATGTCAATGAGACTGCCCTCCAAAGCGCACGCGAGAAAACAGGACTGACAAAATCCGCTTGTTTTTCAAGCCTTGAGGAAGCCGCCAAAGCCGTTGATGCCGATGCTGCGCTAATCTGTACCCCAACGGCGACGCATGCCCCCTTCGCGCGAATGGGGTTTGAAGCCGGGCTACATGTCCTCGTCGAAAAGGGAATGACAACCGATCTCGCTTTAGCGAAACAGTTGGTCAAGGAGGCGGAGCAGAGCGGCGTCAGATTCTGTGTGGCGCAAAATTATCGCTATCAACCGCTGCAACAGACGATAAAGGACATCCTTGATGAGGGGACGTGCGGCACGCCCGCGATCGTAGACCTTATTCACCACCGTTATCGTCCGAACCCACGCACACTGAACTATCTCAACGCGATGATCTGGGATATGAGCTGTCACCACTTTGATAACCTCAACTTCTGGTTTGGTCCCGTTCAAACAGTGATTGCGCGGACGTTCAACACACCTTGGAGCCGATATCCCTACGACTCAGGCGTTTATGCGATCCTTGAGTACGAAAACGGAATGGTGTGCAATTACGGCATAACGCACTGCGCCCAAAACAGTTCATATCACCTTTGTATGCAGATGGACAAGGGTACACTCCGAGCGTACGACGTGGAAGGCATCGAATTTCAACCGACCGGTGCGGGTGAGTCCGAAACGATTGAACCGCTGTCTTTACCGCGCAGCGAACAGCTTGTGCTTGATGCATTAAGAGAGTATATTTGCGCTGGGGTCGAACCGGGTATCTCAGGTAAGAGCAACCTTCAAACGCTCGCCCTCTGTCAGGCAACATGTGATGCCGCAAGCACCGGTACAGCTGTCCTGATCGCGGATCTGCTTGAAGAATAGAAATAGTAAACATTAGTACTCATCCTGTTGACCGTTGCAAATTTTTGAGAGACTATGATGTCAACCAGCACACAACATCCATACCGAGACTTTACCTTAATCACCAACCCAATTTCGGGAAAAGGTAACGCAGCTGCAGTTGCTAAACAAGCGTTTGAACATCTCACGGCAGAAGGCTACACGGGGCGACTGGAGTTGACTACTCAGTCCGGTGACGCAAAACGGATGGCACAGGAGGCTATTGCAAATGGTTCACATTGGATTATCGCATGTGGTGGCGATGGCACAATCCACGAAGTGGTCAACGCGATTGCGGAGAGGCCGGATGTAGTGCTTGGGGTTCTGCCGTGTGGAAAGGGAAACGATTTTGCAGAGGCGTTGAAAATCCCTACAAAGCCTGTGGAAGCGATCGAAGTGCTGTTGGATGGGGTGACACGTCAGGTTGACCTCGGCAAAATCGGAGATCACTATTTCGATACCATTGTAACCTGTGGATATGATGCTGAGGTGAGTCGGCGTGTTACGGAGGAGGGGGCACCCTTTTCTGGGACAGCGTCCTATGTCTGGACAGCAATCACGACACTTTTTCGCTATCGATCGCCTATGGTTCGCCTTGAAGGGGGCTTCGGCTCTTATGAAGGTGAAATCCTTCTAACTGCCACCGGGCTCACATCCAGTTATGGCGGTGGGATGAAAATCGTGCCGGGAGCAATTATAGATGACGGGTTGTTCGATGTATGTATTATCGAACCTGTCCCCCGTCGAACTGTTTTGCGCCTCCTTTTTACCCTTTTTTGGGGAGGACATGCCGGACATCCCGCGGTCCAGATGCACCGCACAAAGTCGCTGACCATCGAAACAGATCCACCGATACTCCTTTATGCGGATGGAGAACGAATCTGTTACACTCCTGTGACCGTGGAAATAGTTGAACGAGGCTTGACTGTTATTGCCCCCCCAATATGATATTAACATAAGTCGTAGGGAACGCAGATCTGCGTTCCCTACAATCTGATTGATTTACCACAATCGCTGTGCAGCAAGTCGTTCTTCATCCAGTTCCAGTCCTAATCCAGGGCCGTCGGGGACAATGATATGTCCCTCCTCGTAACGCACCCGCTCCTTGACAACCTGTTCGTAGTAAACTAGGGGGCCTGCGGGATAGCACGGAAAATCAATGTTGGGTATCGCCGCCGCCAGATGTGCCCGCGCTGCGGTGCCGATGGAGAGTTCCACGGTACTGCCCATTAGTGTCTTAATGCCGAAAAGTTCAGCCAATCCAAACGTTTTTTGACAGGCAGTCATCCCCGAATATCCCACACCGAGATTGAAAACATCTACCGCTTCGTGCCGAGCCAACCGCACCGCTACGGGGGCTTCCGATGAATGCTCGCTGATCGGCACATCTACTGCCTGTTTCACCGCGATAAAATCCTCGACCGGAGCGTTCTGGCGACCTTTGACAGGAGATTCAACAAGATTCGGTTTGAAGGCTGCAAAGCGATTGATGACATCAATCGCCGTTTCCACGTCAAACCGTCCACTCGCGTCTAGGGCGTTAATCTCGACACCGCTGCCCCAACGATTTCGTAGTTCGGAAAGGAAGCGTTCGTCTAGCGTCAGGTCGGCACCGAAATAGTAGCGGATTGTCCGATGTCCTTGGTCTTGTAATTTTTCGATGCGCTGCAAGTTTGCCGCCACATCTGCTTCAATCTGGCACGGAGCAAGCGGATATGCGAAGGGAATCCGCTCGCGGTATTTGCCACCAAATAGTTGGTAGATTGGCGCGTCTAACGCTCGACCGATGGCATCGTGTAGTGCGATATCAATTCCTGCGAGGATCTGATGCTCCCACTCCTGTTTCTCCAGGTCCACTTGGATCGCCGTTAGGTCAAACGGGCTGCGTCCGACGAGTAACGGCTTTAACCGAGTGGCTAACCCATTAACCGTCTCCGGGGTGAGTTCAAGGTTGACGTCCGACATTTCGCCTAAGCCTGTAATGTCGGCATCGGTGTGCAAGCGGAGGATGATGTGGTGAGAGATCGCCTTCTCCGAATCGGAAGGACAGGTTCGCCCCATTTCGCGGGTTGAGTAGACAGGAATCAATTCAATATTTGTAATCTGCATCTTTGCTCCTAAGGTGCGTGGTAGGTAATGCGTAAGACGTAATGCGTAAAGAAAAGTGCTTACGTATTACTCGTTACGGATTATTTTTTGAAGGTGTAAGTGATGGTAACGAAATTGATAAGCTTCATGTGTCTCGGATTCGTATTAATGCTGATCACAGTAAGTTCGTACAGTGTGCAAGAGACTGAGACGGAAGTCCAGCTGCCAGATCTCCGCACACGCAAATCCGGCAGCGATTGGGATCGCTTCTTGGGTCCGACAGGAGATGGCAAATCCCCTGAAACCTCCCTCCTTACCTCGTGGCCTCCGACAGCCCCGCCCGTCGTTTGGGAAAAAGAGATCGGAACCAGCTACGGTGCGCCAGCCGTTTCCCAAGGACGATTGTTCATGTTCGACCGTCACGGTGGATCGGCTCGCCTAACCTGCATGAAAAGCGAAACCGGCGATGAACTGTGGCGATTTGAGTATCCAACGGACTACGAGGACCTATACGGCTATAATAACGGACCGCGAACCTGCCCGGTCATTGATGGGAATCGCGTCTACATTTTTGGTCCCGAAGGTATGTTGCACTGTGTAACTATTTTGGACGGAAAGCCCTTGTGGAGCGTGGACACTAGCGCAAGATTCCACGTCGTCCAGAACTTTTTCGGTGTCGGATCTGCCCCGGTGGTTGAAGGTGAATTGTTGATTGTTCAGATTGGGGGTTCACCGCCGGGACGTGCCAGAACGCTACTCGACACCCGCGATCCTGTTCAAGGAAACGGCAGCGGCATCGTCGCTTTTAATAAGTGGACCGGTGAAGTTATCTATCAAATCACCGATGAGTTGGCAAGCTATACAACGCCGACGCTTGCGACAATCAACGGTCGCCGATGGTGTTTCATCTTTGCCCGTGGCGGTTTGATTGGCTTTGAGCCTCGTTCTGGAACGGTGGACTTTCACTACCCATGGCGTGCCAAAAAGTTTGAATCCGTCAACGCTTCCAATCCGGTCGTCGTAGACGATCTGGTGTTTATCAGCGAGACATACGGTCTAGGCAGCTCGCTGCTGAAAGTCCGTCCGGGTGGATACGAGGTGGTCTGGAAAGATTCCGAGCGTCGCCGCAATAAAGCGATGCCGCTGCATTGGAATACACGGCCATCCATCACGAAGGTTATCTCTACGGTTACAGCGGGCGGCATTCCAGAGGATGCGAGCTGCGCTGTGTCGAGTTACGAACAGGAAAGGTGGTCTGGTCGCATCGTGTTGACGAACGCGGATCACTGCTCTACGCAGATGGACACTTCGTGAGCTTGGGTGAATTTGGCACGTTAACCCTGATTCGTCCCACGCCTGAAAAATTCGACCTTGTATCGAAAGCTTTGCTAATTAACGAACATGGTGAAGAACGGATAAAATACCCGGCTTGGGCAGCACCGGTGCTTTCAAATGGGTTTCTCTACCTCCGTGGAAAAGATCGACTGGTTTGCTTGGATCTAACGCTTCAACAATGAACCAATATAGCCCCAGAGGGGCGACATGTTTAACAATAGAATATGGATATCACATATACACCCGAGCCCCAGAGGGGCGACATGTGTATAACAATAAACCAATGAACTAAAAAAATCGGTATTGAAACTACCCTGATTATAGCATATAATAAAGAGCGGTTCATCAATAATTATGAAACCAAATCGGTATTGAAATATCTACTTGATGAGAGGTTCACAGGAGATGCAGACGACAAACCGACCGAACGAAGACGCATTGAGACAGGCGGTTGATATCTACCGCGATGCGATGCGCCCGTTCATCGTCCGTCAATTGAAACGGGTTCGAGGAGCAAGCGTCGAAGAGCTAATTGGGCGTGGGTTGGGAGATCGACAGGCAGACGAGTTCTACCGGAAACTATCTGAGAACAACGACATCGAATCCGCAATTGACCTCAACTATTTTCCAAAAGTGATTCGTGACAACTGGCGCGCTGCCTTCGCACAACAATTCAAAGACGATTTAACTGTCCAAAGTACGCTATGGCTCATAAAGACAGCGAGAGACCAGATTGCACATCCGGGGGACACAAGATATAGAGGCAGAGTACACCAGAGTCCATCTGTATCATATCGCCGATCTCCTCGGACGGATTAATGCGCCGGACCAAAAACAAGCGGTAGAAACAATTCGCAATAATCGCTTCGCACGATTCTGAGAACAGAGGACAAGCAGATTCACTGCCATTAGACACGGCAACCCAAACAAGCATCGCTGACAGAAACGGGGGACGAGCAGGATAGCTCGCAACGTCTTTCAGCGAACCCGCTGATACCGTGGCGTGACGTTATCCGCCCCAACAACGATGTCGCGCTCGGCACCTTTCAAGAGGCGGAGTTTATGGCAGACCTTCAGCAGGTACACGATGGACGTGCCGATGCAACGGGGTACGGCAACCCGGTCAACTTCTTCAACCAGACCTATATCACCCCCGGCCTCCGGACGCTATTGGTCAACACCCTCAAAAGGTTGGGCGGCAAGGGCGGAGATCCTGTCATACAGACACAAACCGGGTTCGGCGGCGGGAAAACCCACAGTCTCATCGCGCTCTACCATCTCGTCAAGAGTAGCGATGCACTCATAAACCCGCCACCAAATAGCGAGGAGCATCGGCGCACCAGTGAGGAGATAAAAGCCCTCATGCAGGAGGCCGGGTGGGACTCAACCGCCGACAGGCCCCGCGTCGCTGTGCTCGATGGCAGCTATCTTGCCCTGACTGATACGGTTGTAACAAAAGAGACGGGGGACCCATTAAACACGCTGTGGGGTGCGATGGCGTACCAACTCGGTGGGCAGGCCGCCTACGAGATTATTGGCGGCGCAGCGCGAGAGGGCACAGCACCGGGTGGAGGTCAACTGGATCAACTCCTTGAATATGTAGGACCATCAGTCATTCTGATGGACGAATTGGTGGTATACGTCCGGAACGCAGGCGATGCCAAAGACAACATCTACACCTTCATACAGAACTTCACCCAATCCGTTAAACGGAGTAGAAATGCCGCCCTTGTTGTCACCCTACCGGAGAGTGCGGTTGAAGCGGGTGCCGAAGGTGGGGCGGAGGCATTCATCAGACTTGGGGCGATCCTACGCCGCATTGATGCTAAACGAGAACCGCTAGAGGTGCACGAGGCGTTTGAGGTTGTGCGACGACGGCTCTTCGGACCCGTCAGGAATGAAACAGCAAGGGACCGAGTCTGCGAAGCCTTTTCGCGGATGTACGCCAATTCACGCCGAGATTATCCCCAAGAGGTCAGTGAGCCGCGTTATCTGGAACGGATGAAAGCGTGTTACCCCATCCACCCGGAGATATTCGATCGACTCTATTCGGATTGGTCCTCTATTACCGGATTTCAGCGCACACGCGGTGTACTTCGGATAATGGCGAACTGTATCAGCCGCTTGTACCTCCGAGGAGATGCCTCCCCGTTGATCATGCCCGCCAACCTGACCCTCGACGATCCCGCACTAGCAAATGAATTTCTCCCCTTGCTCAACGGTGAATGGCACCCCGTCCTGTCAGAGGTCGACAGTGATGGTTCAATGACCGATAACATTGACAAAGACGTTCCGCGGTTCACCGATGTTAGCGGGGCAGCGCGTCGTATCGCCCGGACGGTGTTCCTCGGAAGTGCCGCCAGCGGTGCCGTACGGGGGATTGATGCTCGCTCGATTCGCCTGGGTGTTGTGTTGCCCGGCCAAGGGATCTCGGTGTATAACGACGCACTCGGACGACTGAACGGCACCCTGTATTACCTCTACCACAGCAATGACAGATACTATTTCCACGCGGAGGAGAACCTCAACAAGGTTGCCACCGACCGCGCCGGTGCACTCACCGATAGGGAAGTGGAGGAGTGCATCATCGTCCAACTACAGGAGGCGATCAGGGGTGGACGCCGACGACGCACCGATGTCGTTATTTGCCCGCAGGGTTCCGGCGATGTGAAAGATTTGGATACAGTACAGTTGATTATTTTATCACCTGACAAAGCCCTGCCAAACCGCTCTCGTGAGAACGACGAAGCCGCAGCAGCAGCACTAGACATCCTGCTGAACCGCGGTGACGCTCCCCGCATTCATAGGAACGGCCTCCTCTTTCTGGCGGCGAAGAACGACGAAATTCGCGCGCTCCGAACTAGTGTCAAAACGTATCTCGCTTGGGATTCCATTCTCAACGGCGACCGTAGCATCCCAAACCTCACGGGCAACCGCGCCAGCCAAACGGTCAATAGCCTGCGTAGTGCCCAAAGAGAACTATACACCTCCCTCGTCAGGGCGTACCGTTGGGCGATGGCACCGTCACAGGAAAACCCACAACAGGCGGATTATACGCTGTCCACCTTCCAAACAAACGCGGCGGAGACGGGTGACATCGTTGAGGGTGCGTTCCAAAAATTCATACAGGAAGAGTTGCTCGTCAATGAAATCTCTCCCATAGCCCTTGTGAGGGTGTTGGATCGATACGTGTGGAGTCATCAGAATTACAGGGACCACATCCCCATAGATAAGTTGTGGGAACTGATGACGGGGAACGTCTACCTACACCGTCTGAGAGACAGAGACGTGCTGATAAGGGGAGTTACACAGGGGGTATCGGAGAGTAAGTTCGGGTACGCTACGGGGTACAACGGCAAGGAGTATGAGGGGCTGTGCTTTGGCAGACCGATGTCATTCACGGACGTTGATTCGGGGTTGTTGGTCCATCCTGAAATGGCACAACTCGTAATAAAGGAGGGGCCGCCTGCCATTGGTCCCGATCATTCCGACCGAGGGTTCTCCCTGACGATTCGTCCACCACTGATCCTGGTGTGGAGCCGCCACCTGATCCCACACCGACGGCTGGCCCCAAACGTATTGTTGTAACAAAAACAATCCAAAACGACATCTCCCTCGACGCTATTGATCTGTTGCGCGATGAAATAATCCGTAACTTGAATGCTGATGGTGGTTCCGTCACTGTTGAAATTGTCATCACAGCGAATAAATCAGAAGGCTTTTCCGAAAGTACCGCCCGCGCTGTGCGCGAAAACAGCGCACAACTCGGTCTGGATTATGAACAGTCATAATGCGTTCAGCCGAAAAAAAAGGAACGCAAGGACGCCATGACGCAAGGACGCAAAGAAGATTTCTTTTTTTCCTTTGCGTTCCCTGCGTCTTTGCGCCTTTGCGTTTTTAAGAAGAGACGAGAAAAACGCCAGGGGAGCAAAAGGAACGCAAGGACGCCTAGCGGCTTTGCGTTTTATAAAAACACATGAAAGGATTAACATGACTACACCAACGCAAACAGAGCCTCTAAAACTCTCGGTTTCCAACTTCGGCCCCATCGCCAAGGCAGAAATTGACCTGCGCCCGTTGACGGTGTTTGTCGGTCCCTAGCAACACAGGGAAGTCCTACTTGGCAATCCTGATATACGCACTCCACAGGTTTTTCAGGCGATTACATTAGTCGACGGTATTTCGAGTTTGGATACAATGTCCCCATTTTCCTGTATTGCATAGAAATAATGACGGGCAGCAGCGCCCGTTTATGATGACAATGTCGGGAAGTTAGCTGACTGGATAAGAGATGTATTTCTACAGGCGGAGGCCGAAAAGCCTATCGGTTGATTCCCTTGTCAATTGCCCGATTTTATAGCGCCAATGAGTTCGTTCCTTATTCAGTGATTTGAACGACTACATTCTCGAATTCATTGCCTAATGGAAATAGAACGAGGGTTTGGGTATCGCAGACACGCAAGGTTAATTCGCCACGGTAACAGGGAGGGTGCGAAGATTACTTTGCACTGTTTCAAAACCTTTTGCGTATGAACTTAGCACTGAAAAGGACGTAGCTACTAAAGGATCAGTGGACTTCGATTTCTGAAGAAACACCGTTGTATATCAATCCATATTCACTGAAGGAATGCAGAGGATGTCCTGTTTTTGGCTCACGAGTGTTCTGCAAATACTCCGGTATCACCAGATTACAATTCTAGGTCGGAGACAAGGTGTAGAAAATCTCATAAGCGAGTTTTTCAGTTTGGTCCTTTCCAATGTTGTCAGATCCGTTAAACAATGCCGCCCACTATCTTCCCGCCGACCGCACCGGCGTGATGCACGCACACCGCGTGGTCGTCGCTTCCTTGATTGAACGTGCGCCACATGCGGGATTCCGGCGCGGCACACCGTTGCCAGCACTTTCAGGGGTTCTCGCCGACTTCCTCGAAAATCTAGTTGACCTGGGTGATTTGCCAAGAATAGAACCCTACAAAAACGAAAATCTCGCCGCAAACCTTGAACGACAGATCCTCAAGGGGGAAATCCAACGTAAAGATTCAGAGACAAGCTATCCGATGTTTTCTTACCAACCGCACGGATGGGGGGAGGATCTACCTTTGATGAATGCGTCGTCCATGGTGTCGGAACTGGCCCCGGTTGTCCTGTATCTACGCTACATCGTCGAACCCGGCGATGTATTGATAATTGAAGAACCTGAGTCGCACCTCCATCCATCCATGCAGGTAGAATTCATCCGCCAACTCGCGGCGGTTGTAAACGCCGGTGTCCGCGTCATGCTCACCACCCACAGCGAATGGGTGCTTGATGAACTTGCCAACTTGGTGCGCTTGTCGGAACTTCCAAAAGCGCGAAGGAAAGGGGTCGGAGGCGCGGACTTTCGCACTTACGTCCTGACCAGTTGGGCGTGTGGCTGTTTGAGCCCAAGCAGCGGCCTAGGGGTTCGGTGGTGAAAGAAATTCCCTGTGATGTAGAATTCGGTGGCTTCCGGTCCGGCTTTGATGATGTTGCCCTTGGCACATATAACGACTATGCGGAAATATCCAATCGGATAGAAGGAAGGGGAGTAGATGGCAGACCTCGTTGAGCCGGATAAGGGAAAAACCTCCCTGATGAATGCTTCGCAAAAGGGAGGTTGCGTAAAGAGGGCTGCACGGTGTCCCTGAAAGATGCGCCGAGGCCATCAGTTGCGATAGATATGGATAAACCGCAAGCACCGGTCAAGCAGGGTGAGACAAAATGCGACTATATTTTCATCGGAGGCTCCGGTAAGGTTTTTCTCGTGCCACTGGAGTTGACAAACCAAGATCTTGATGCTAGCAAATTTGTAGGGCAACTGCAAGCAGGTGCGAACATTGCTGCTGATCGTATTATTCCAAGGGGTGAGCAAGTTCAATTCTTGCCGGTTGGGGTTTATGGTGGCAAATTTCACTCGGCTCAAAGGCGTCAATTGTTACAGAGTAAAATTCGCTTCAGAGGTAAGCCTTTCGATATCAAATTATTAAGGTGTGGTGATCCCTTAACTAAAGCACTTCCCAAAAAGAGATGAAAGGATGCGCGTGCCTTTGCCTGCTTTATTCAGAAAAGGAACGCAAGGACGCCATGGCGCAAAGGCGCAATGAATAAACCTGCTTTGCGTCCCTGCGTCTTTGCGTGATTCAGAAAAAGGAACGCAAGGACGCAACGACGCCAAGACGCAAGGAAAAAATCTACTGAACGTCTTGGTACTTTCGCGTTTTATTGAGCAGCCATGACGTTATGATGCGAAGCATTGACTAAAATAGATTTATGTGTCCGTGTTTTTTTTCTTTTTTTACTTAGCGTCCCTGCGTCGTTGCGTCTTTGCGTTTAATTGATTTTCATGTTTAATTGAGAAAGAAGGATGAATCTATGCGTTGGCAGCGTTCTGGCCGATCGGAAAACGAAATTAGCCGCGCAATTGTTCAATCTGCAATTGAAGTTCATCGTACACTTGGTGGGCCGGGGCTGCTGGAGAGTGTTTACGAGGAAGCACTCGCATGGGAATTATCCAATGCAGGATTGCATGTAAATCGGCAAGTTGAAGTCCCGATTACCTACAAATCCAACACCTTAGCGACACCATTGGTGATGGACCTATTGGTTGACGGTAAAGTCATCATTGAGTGTAAAGCAACGTTGAACTATAACACCTTATTCGAGGCACAAACACTCACCTATCTTCGACTCACCGGCCTCAAACTGGGTATGGTGATCAATTTTGGTGAACGAATGGTCAAGGATGGCATACATCGTGTAGTGAACAACTTGTGAAGAGGAAAAGGAACACAAGGACGCATAGTCCCGATAAGATCGGGATCCCGAAAATCGGGAGACGCCATGGCGCAAGGGAAAAAACATCAAAAAACTTTCCGGCTTATCGTTTCGTTAAATTGCCTGAGTGCTTTTTTCTTTGTTTTCTATCTTAGCGTCTCTGCGCCTTAGCGTCTTAGCGTTAAAATTCTGGTTTTTGCGTTCTATATTTTATCATCTTAGCGTCTCTGCGTCTTTGCGTCCTTGCGTTCTATTGAACAAGACACAGTATTTGCTTCGCTTGTCTTTCTTTTAATTTCCTTAGCGTCCCTGCGTCGTTGCGCCTTTGCGTTAAAATTCTGCGTTTTTGCCTTCTATTTTCGGAGTTAAGATGACCACTTACCGCCGTAAACTTATTGAAGTTGACCTGCCGTTAGATGACATCAACCGCGAATCTGCCCGCGAGAAGTCCATCCGGCACGGCCATCCGTCCACGTTGCATCTATGGTGGGCACGCCGCCCATTGGCTGCTTGCCGCGCTGTCATCTTTGCCAGTATGGTAGATGATCCTTCTGCCTGCCCTGATGAGTTTCCCACTGAGGAGGAGCAACGTGCCGAGCGGGAACGGCTCCACGACATCATCCGGAAGTTGGTCGAATGGGAGAGCACGGACGAGAGTCAACCGAGTGTACAGGTACTCTTGGCAAATGCACGTTACGAAATTGCCCGCTCGGTGGCGCGTTCCCGAAACGAAACCGCACCCACCGATCCGATGAAGTGTTGGCCTATTTACGCGAAAAAACGTTGCCGATATATGACCCCTTCGCCGGGGGCGGCTCTATCCCCCTTGAGGCGCAACGGCTTGGACTGAAGGCTATCGCTTCAGACCTTAACCCGGTGGCTGTCCTTATCAACAAGGCGTTGATTGAGATACCACCCAAGTTTAAGGATCAGCCGCCCGTCAACCCCAAAGCGGATCCCATCGGATATCGACGGTGGGTGAAAGGGTAAAAAGAAACAACATCTCCCTTGGCACGGTGCTTCGGGGTTAGCAGACGACATCCGTTACTACGGGCGTGGATGCGCGAAGAGGCGTTTAAGCGGATTGGGCATCTCTATCCAAAGGCACAACTGCCCGATGGCAGCAATGCCACGGTGATTGCGTGGCTTATGGGCGCGGACGGTGCCCTGTCCAAACCCCGCTTGCGGCGTCCAGATGCCTCTTCTAAAAACCTTCCAACTCTCCCAAAAAGAGAACAACAAACATTGGATTAAGCCCGTTGTTGACCACGCGGCAAAGCGCGTCTCCTTTGTGGTGCAGAACCACAGCGGCGGTGTTCCTAAAGGAGGCACGGTGGATCGAAACGGTGCGGTCTGTATTGCCTGCAACAACCCGGTCAAGCTGTCTTATGTCCGTGAACAAGCGAGTGGTGGCAGTATGGGTAAGCAGATGACCGCGATTGTCGCCGAGGGTGACCGCGGACGAGGCTCTATGTGTCACCGCCCGACGAACATATCAAGACAGCGTTATCTGCTGAACCAACATGGAGACCAAGCGGAAGTCTGCCTGAACAAGCGAGAAGTATTAGTGTGCAAATTTATGGATTTACACAATGGCATCATCTTTTCACAAAACGACAACTAATCGCGCTAACCACACTCAGAGACTTGATTGCAGATGTCCGTCAAATAGTGAAGCAAGATAGCGGAGATGATGCCTACGCCGATGCAGTCTGCACATACCTTGCGCTAATCGTTGGCAGAACGGCCGAAAGTAACAACAGTTTCACTTGGTGGCAAAATGGGGGCGACAAAGTCGCTCCTGTTTTCGCACGTCAAGGAATTGGGATGGTCTGGGATTTCGCAGAGGTGAATATCTTTTCTACTTCAACCCAGAACTGGATGGGCCAAATTGAGTGGGTGGTAAAGGTTGTTGAGCGATTGCCCGCAGATGCGAACAGCGGTGCTGTGTATCAGGCGGATGCCTCCACCACTATCCACCTCCAAGATGGTCCTGTCATTGTCACCGACCCGCCCTACTACGGCAACATACACTATGCTGACTCGTCTGACTTCTTCTATGTGTGGCTGCGTTCTCTACTCCGCGACATTTACCCGGACCTCTTTGCCGGTATACTGACGCCCAAGCAAGAAGAAATGATTGAAAGCAGGTTTAGATTTGAAAACCCAAGACAACGATTTGAGGAATTGCTAAATAAGACGCTCAAGTTAATACGGGAGCGATGTAGCTCTGAGTTCCCCTCCTCCATCTTCTACGCCTACAAACAACAGGAAGAGCTGAGGGAAGGTAGGGTTTCCACCGGATGGGAAACGATGCTAAGTGCTATCGTATCGGCGGGTTTCCAGATAGTTGGAACCTGGCCAATACGTACTGAGCTCTCCACAAGATTAAACGCCGCAGGCACGAACGCGCTGGCATCGTCTGTTGTACTGGTCTGTCGCCCGCGTCCCGATGACGCCCCAACCGCAACGCGCCGCCAATTTTTCGATGCCCTTGCGAAAGAACTGCCGGCTGCACTCGACCAACTAACGCACAAAGGGCATATCGCCCCGACCGATCTGGCGCAAGCCGCCATCGGCCCGGGGATGCAGATTTACTCCCGCTACAGCAGCGTGGAGACAATCAGCGGCGAGCCGGTATCGGTGCGGGAAGCACTGGCAGCGATTAACCGCGCCATCGCCGATTACGATGAGCGTCAAGCGAGGGGGATCTGGATTCCGCTACCCGTTTCTGCCTCGACTGGTTCAAGCAGCACGGTTACGAGGAGGGTCCTTATGGTGATGCAGAGACCCTGGCGCGCGCCAAGGATGTTATCATCGGCAAATTACATTCTGGCGGTTTGCTCACCGCTGAAGGGGGCAGGGTAAAGCTGCTGCCACTTGATACGTTTTCTGAATATTCTGACCCCCTTGCTAGCGGGGAGGAAAAAGGGGGGGTAACAGCGTGGGAGGGGTGTTTCCGCATGGCATATCACCTAAATCGCGAGGATGGCAGGGGCATTGAAGGTGCAGCGGAGATCGGTAGAGCAATGGGGAGCAAGGTCGAGTCCGTTGAGCGGTTGGGGCGCGTTCTCTACAACCACTACGACCGCAATGGTGACTCCCAGAACGCCGTAATCTTCAATAACCTCGTTATGGAATGGCAACGGATCAGGGAGAAGATGTTGGACGACAAACAGCTCAACATTCCAATTTATAGTGAACCTTAGCATCACTCCAAACCGGTACGGTTAGGAAACCGCACCTACCGTTCTCCCGTTTGGTAGTCCCCCTATTTCCCCCCGCTTGCTTTCCCCCCTGCTTGCGGGGGGGACTAAGGGGGGTGCCGACGCGGTGCGGTTAGGAAACCGCACCTACCGGTGGGCGAGAGTATCTATTTATTTTTTGAATTCACTATAGGGTCCCGTAAAAAAAACCGAGGTAAAAAAGGAAAGGTAAAGACGCCAAGATGCCAAGACGCTAAAAAAAGATTCGTAGGGAACGCAGATCTGCGTTCCCTGCTGCAAAAACTCGGTTTCTCTGGGTAGCTACATTACTAATCTATGCTACATCTATAACCTAAGTTGCTAGTTATTGGAAATCTATCAGAATCTGTAGGGCGAGATTCACATCTCGACACCCAATCATCGATTTTCCAAAATCGACCTACATAAATGATACAATTTGCACAGGGATTAGGGGTTATTGGTTGGAATATGCTGGCTACTAGCAACTTGCGTTACATCTATAGTAAATTTCATAATTATTTGAACACTGTGAGAGGGGCTTCCTAGCCCCGATTATACGTATCGGGATTCGGAAATCCCTCTCACAGGAGAATTAAATGCCCCTACCCTCCTAGAAATTGGTTTGACTTTACCCACGAATTTTGCTACACTGAATCTCCCGTGAAAAGAGTATGTCTTTCAACTAATCAAAGGCGAACTGAAAGGCATAAACGTTATCAAACAAATCAACTTCTGCTATGACGCATGTCATCCTAACGTAGGGTCATTTTGAGGTATCGGGATTCGGAGATCCCTCCTATAAGAAAACTATAAATGCTCCTAATTCTAATGGGTCAAAAATCCCCTCAAACAAAAGGAGAGAAACAATGTCTCACAAACGCAAAAACGTCGTTAGAATTTTCGCACTTTTAGGTTCAAGCGTGTTACTCATCGCACTGACAGCAACTTGGACGCTCACGGAGGAATCCAACTGGTACCCATCCAAATGGGGAAAAGATGATCAGCGCGGTGCAGCAAACCTGTTAACGGCTACAAAGGTTTTGGAAGCTGTCAGTCTAATTAAGGAAGGAAAAGTCTACCAGCTCGGTCGGGTGTACGAAGCAGGAATGCCGCTGTTTGGGACACGGCACTATAGTCTGTTGATTCCGCAAACCGGCAGCACCGACCATGCAAATAAGGTCACGTGGCATGATGAGATTGTCAGTGGTGAACTTGGACAGATTGGCACCCAATTCGATGGATTGGGCCACATCGGTATCGGCAATCTTTACTACAACGGAAACAATCGCCTCGACTTTGCCAAGCCTGATGGATTGAAGAAGTTAGGTGTGGAGAATGTCGGTGTTTTCGTCACCCGCGGGGTCCTGATTGACGTTGCTGGTTATAAAGGTGTTGAGCATCTGGAGGGCGGTTACGAAATCACAGTTGAAGATATAGAGGGCGCGTTAAAAAAGCAGGGCGTGGAGATACGTCCGGGCGATGTGGTCATCACCCATACCGGCTGGGGTAAATTCTGGATGACGGACAATGAGCACTATAATGGGTCAGAGCCCGGCATCGGCATGGAAGCGGGCAAGTATCTGGTTGAAAAACAGATTGTTATGGCGGGTGCGGATAACTGGGCAATCGAAGTGATTCCGAATCCTGACGAATCGGTTTTTGCCCCTGTCCATCAGTTGTTCATTGCCAAAAACGGTATCTATAACATTGAGAATCTGATCACCGCAGAGCTCGCAGCGGATAAGGTCTACGAGTTCGCCTTTATCTTTTCTCCTCTGAGGCTGAAAGGTGGCACCGGATCTCCGGGGAACCCGATTGCGATTCGTTAATTGGGAGGCAGTTATTTCTTTTTAGAGGGTTGATAACAATAGAATTTAGGCAATGAGAACATTGGCGAAGTTAAGCCGATCTACCCAACAGTAGAGGAATGGAGTATGTCCAAAAGGAAGTATCGCGTTGGAATTATCGGTTGTGGCGGCATCGGGACTCGTTATGCGACAGCATTTGAGCAGCTGCGTAACCGCGTGGAGATTATTGCCGCCTGCGATATTCTTGAAGAGAAGGTCAACGCGCTTGTCGAACAATTTGAGATTCCGTCGGCGTATACGGACATGCACCAGATGTTAAGCAAAGAAAGGCTTGATATCGTCGGTGTGACAACGCATAATCGGGAGCATGTCGAGCCGACAATTGCAGCAGCCCAAGCGGGGGCTAAAGCAATTCTCTGCGAAAAGCCGATGGCGTTGAATATGAAGGATGCGGACCGAGTCATCAAAGCGTGTGAGCAGTCTGGAACGAAGTTAGCGATTGACCACACCATGCGGTTTGAACCGAATTGGCGTCGGGTCAAACAGATGGTGGAGGACGGTGCTATTGGGACTCTTCTACATATCGAGGTTCAGAATTACGGCGATACCAGTACGTTGCTGCACAACGGGACGCACAGTTGCGATTCCATTCGATGGTTCGGCGGAGATCCGGAGTGGGTCATTGCCACTGTTGACCGATGCGATGAACGCGAACGGATTATGAGTTTCTTCGGTCTCAATAATGGCGTCACTGCACTGTTCATGACCGGCGGACACTGGAATTACCGGTTGGATGGCTGTTTCATCCTTGAGGGAAGTGAAGGGAAGATAGAGGTTCGTCCCCACCGTGGTTGGCAACCGCTGATTCGGCATTGGAGGAAGGATGGTGGGTTGGGAAACTTCCGTGAGGGAGAGCAGATTGAGGCGGTAGGCAGCGAACTCATTGGGGATTCGACAGGAGATGTACCGAGCGAAGGTGCTTGGGAGATGGTCGCTTGTCTCGACGAGGACAGAGAGAGTGTTTCTAGCGGATATGATGGTCGAGCTGCCTTAGAGATGTGCCTCGCCGCTTACGAATCAGAACGGCTTGGTAGAACCAAAATCACGTTTCCTTTGCCTCAAAAAGAATCTCCGCTTGAACTGATGCTCCAGAGTGGACAGCTTCCCTACATCCCTGCAAGAGAATACGGTTGGGAGTTGGGTTAAACTCTTATAAAACCTTTCCCACTGTCATCTTTTTTCTCTCCCCAGCGTTTTATACTGCGTCGAGTCCCAATTTTATTGGGCCAATACCTATTCCATATTCGTGAAGGAGACCCTACCATGTTTTTACTCAGGGGACTAAACCGATTTCCTCTGTTTATAGCCATCCCTCTTTTCCTAATTCTGGGGTGTAGTGAGAGCGAGCGTGACGATAATTTCGCACCAAGGATTTCTGTCTTTGAAGCGGAGTCCGATATCATTGAACCCGGCACCCCAGTCGATATTACGCTCAAAGCCATTGACGTTGATGGTGACAAACTGTCTGTTGAATGGTATGCGACCGGCGGTACGATTGAGGGCGATGAACTCGGTGCGACTTGGACTGCTCCCCAAGAGGAACAAAAATACCTGATCGAAGTCACCGTGAGCGACGGCAGGAAATCGACCGCAAGCACCATCGATATCCGTGTGTGGCGAACCCGCCCGGGGGACTACTACCCACTCGCTGTTGGCAATAAGTGGAACTACCGCGATGATGACGGAAATCGGGTTGTCTTTGAAATTGTTGACACAATCGATATTCAAGTTACCAGTGATCGAACAGTCAAAAGCTATGTCTTACAGAAATCGAGTCCTGATGAGGGGCTAGAAGGTCTCCTCAATTTCTCCTACTTGGGTCAGAAAATTGAAAATGGGGTTGTCAAAGGAATTTTCCAGCATGCACAGAATATTACCTCCGGCACGGAAGATACAATCCTTTTTTCACCTTTTTTACCGCTTTACAATTTTCCACTGATTCCGGGGAATACGTGGCAAACAAGTTTTCAGGCAAAGTTGACCCCTGAATTGTTCCCGATTGGTGGCGGTGTAGATGAGTTTGAGGTCCTTTCAGAGGAAACCTTGACGGTTCCGGCTGGGACGTTTGAGCACGTATTTCAGGTGCAGGAATCATTTAAGTGGAGCATTTTCAATCATCCCCTCGACATAACGATAGCACAGAAATGGCTTGCTCCCAATGTCGGCATCATCAAATTCACTCAATCTCAGACCCGCGATGATATTACCGTTGATGTTGTGTTTGAGCTAGAGTCTTTTGAACTAGCAGATTAATAAGCACCACATTCAGCGGTTTGAAACCAGTTCTTTTAAGGGTGCCAGCAGTTTCGCCGTAAGATAGGGACTCGATTTTTCACCACTTGCATCAGGATTCAAAGTTGTTAGTCCCGATGTTTCATCGGGGTCGACCTGTGCTTCATGGTCATCGCGTTCTGGAATTGACTCGGCAGATTGAATACCTTCCCAGACTTCACGACGCATCTCCATGCGATAAGATTCCAAGTTCCCATAACGTCCTTGGTCAATGTACTCCAATCCGCACCTCTCAAAACAGAGAAAGGCAGCATAGTTATCGACACTGACTTGAAGTGCAAAGGTATCGGCATCGAGATGTTCAAATGCCAAGTCAATTGCTTGCTGCATCGCCTCTGTGCCATACCCCTGATAACGGCAATCAGGTCGAATAACAATAAACTCAAGTGTCGCAACTTTCTCATCCCCGCCGGTGCATCTAATTCGCATAAAACCAATCAATTCACCGCTTGGCAGATCAACTGAAAGCGGGTGCGTATATTCGTCAGCGATCCAACGGTGCCAATTGTCGACATAAGTTTGGAAGGGCATGAATTCAGTGTGCAAGCGATTGCGAAGCGTAGGCTCATTTGTCCAACTCCAAATTCGCCGCAAATCTCGCTCTTCAGTTGTTCTCAGTTTTAGGCTGCCCCCGTAAAGCTTTTCTAGCTCACGCAGTTGAGTTTGCAGGACCGCCAACTGATCTGCAAATGAATCCGCCTGTCCCGCCGCGGTGCCAATTAATCGCTGGTTCGGTTGATCAATGAACTCAGACTGCTTCAGTCGATTCTGAAAATAGGTAAGTTTCTGCTCATTTTTTTCAATAATTCGTCTCAATTTATCAATCACTTGACGTCCACTATCGCTTCGCACGTTTATGCCTCCTTTCGTACCGTTTTTTCTCTTTCTTCGGTCCTTCACGTTCAAATCTTCCTGCGCTAAATCCCGATATGCGCAAGTAGCTATCGTACCGTAATTCGCTAATTTTTTTATTTTCGACAGCACGCTTAACCGCACACCCCGGTTCATGTTGGTGGGTGCACGCTGCAAATTTACATTCGGGAATGTAAGACCGCATTTCGGGGAAATAGATGTCTAGTCCCTGCTCATCATCAATCTCAAACAAGCCAAGTGTACGAATGCCCGGTGTATCTGCGACAAACCCACCAAAATGGAGTGGCAGCAGGGCAACCTCCGTTGTGGTGTGCTGTCCTTTGTGCATCCGTTCATCAATGTTACCAACGCGTAGCTGCAAGCCCGGTTGAATTTCGTTGAGTAGTGATGATTTGCCAACGCCCGACGATCCGACGATAGCGGAAATCCGATCTTTCATCACTGTACGCATTTCGTCAATTCCGGCACCCGTTACAATACTGGTGTAGATTACATCGTAACCGATTCCTTCGTACAGCACCATTTGTGCTTTCAATTTTTCCAGTTGGACCAAATCAATCTTGTTAATACAGATTACGGGCAACATCCCCGAAGCCTCTGCTGTCACAAGAAACCGATCCAGCATCCGTAATTTGAGTTGAGGATTTCGTGCTGCAAAGATGACTAGCAGGAGATCGAGATTAGCGACAATGACCTGTGGCAATTTGTTTACGCGCGTACGCCCAAATTGGGTCTGACGCGGTAGAATTTCCTCAATATAGCCCAGATCCGCTTTCGACTCCGATCGAGAGATTTGCACCCGATCGCCGACAGAAACGAGATCCACGTAGGGTAACTCTTTTGTTTCGGCACGCTCCCGTCTATCCGCTTCAACAATATGATGTCGCAATGAGCAGTGGTAGAGTTGGCCCTCGATTTGGACATCATAAACCCCACCGTGTGCTTTGATAACGATTCCTTCATCCATAAAATAGAACCTCACAAGGTTAAATGAAAAAAGCCCGCAAGGAAACTCATCCTTACGGGCTTTCCGACATTACACCAAACGAGATCTTAAGTAGCCGTTCCCAGCGACCCGAAACACAGATGGCCAGAGTCAAGACGAGTTTCCTGATTATCCAATGTGTTGTTTTCCTTACCGTAGTTAATTCGTTTAAGCATTTCTTGCATGACTTTGCACCACCTTTCGATACGATTTGATTGAGTTGCTATCTATATCTAACGCTTATTTCTAATCGAGGTTGCAATTCTGCTTATTTTAACACACTTAAACTCCAGTCTCAAGCAAAACTTCAGTCAATTTTCAAACATTCAGATCCATTAACAACAGAGATCGATACTGACTATCAATTTTTATGCCAACCAGTCCCAACTCCCTTTGCAACCATGAATTCCCTTGTCATTGTAGGTTGACTTTGCTATAATAGGTATAGGTATGTGGCGCACTCTGAAAGATTACTGTTACGTATTTACGGCAAAATGTATAGGTCGGTGCATTGCTCGGCTGCCTCGTAAACTCGCCTTATTCATAGGTGTTTATCTTGCTACAGTTGTTTTTTTCCTATCCCGTCGCGAAAAGGATAAGGCGTGCAAGCATCTGGCACAGAGTCTTGGGATTGATCAGCCAATGGTAGGCAGGCTCGTCCGACGCTCCTTCCAGAACATTGGTAAGAACTTGATGGAATTTATGCAGCTGCCTCGCATGTCTCCTGAGATGCTCCATCAACTTGTTACCCTTGAGGGCAGAGAACATATTGATAAGGCACTGGCTCAAGGCAGAGGTGCTATCATCCTGACGGCTCACTTTGGCAACTGGGAACTGCTTGGTGCGAGCATTCTTGCACATGGCTATACAATCCGTGGGATCACTCGTGAGCTGCGATCCAAACGTTTAGATGCCATTGTTAGCAGCTATCGAGAAAAGGTTGGATGGCAAGGTATAGACCGGGATCGGTCAGTTCGCGAAGTATTACGCTGTCTCAATCGAAACGAACTGATCGCGATTCTTGCAGATGTGGACACCCGTACTCGAGGGATTTTCGTTGATTTTTTCGGCAAACCAGCCTACACACCTTATAGCCCGGTAGCCTTCGCGCTCAAGACAGGGGCTGCGATTTTACCAACTTTTATTATCCGTCAACCTGACAATTCACATCGTGCTATTATCGAAGCACCATTGCTTCTACAACAGAGTGGAAAGAAAGAAGAAGATCTCTTGGTCAACACGCAGCAGTTCACCAAAGTTATTGAATCTTACATTCGACGCTACCCGGAACAGTGGATCTGGATGCATGAACGCTGGAAAACACAACCTGAATAACCGCCATTTACATATCGCCTTTCACGTATCCTTCCTGTTGGTAGTTTTTAGCTTATTCACTTTTGGGTGTGATAAAGCAGACGAAGAACCGATACAGCCAATCCAAGAAGCACCTCAACAGATACTGTCTACCTTTTCAACCCAACACGCAGACGGGGGTATCACGCGGTGGATGCTTGTTGCTGAGAAGGCAACGTTCCTGAAAGAGATTGTGGAGATGCAAAAACCAACGGTCCAGATCTTTGAGGAGGGCAAGTGGGCAATCACAATAACAGGTGATCGAGGTGAGCTTATTGAATCAAGCAACGATATTCATATTTTTGAGAATGTTGTTGGAAAGAGTCTAGATGGGCACCTCTACACCGATGAGCTTCACTGGCGCAACAGTGATGGCCGGCTGTTTGCACCGAATACCTCCACAATTGTGCGGGGTGACTCGACAATGGTCGGTCAAGAGCTGGAAGGCGATCCGACACTCGAAGTGGTTATAATGAAGAATGTCCAATCTAAAATTTATCCAAAGGATGAGAAATTTGATGCGACTGAGAATTAATTCTGTAACAGTTCCGAAACCTGCTGTGGCTTTACTTTGGGCGGTTGGCTTGCTCCTTAGTGTCCTTTTGCTCAACAATCGTGTGTTTCCAGTTGACGAACAGGAGACATCTTCACATCAACCAGAGGGAATGGTTGATGAGACAACTCCAGATGAGGATGTGATTGATGTTAAACACGCGGATCGCTTTGAGCAACGTGAAAAAGAAGGATTGACAATTTTTACCGGTAACGTTCAAATTGAAAGACCAAATGGCTTCCTGAATGCGGACAAAGTGACCATTTACGAAAACGTTGAAACAAATGAAACAGTCAAAACTGTTGCGGAAGGAAACGTCGAACTTCGAGACGGAGATATTTTCGTCACGTGTGCCCACGCGACCTTGAACCACCAGACCGATATTATAGACTTCCGCGACGATGTCATTGTTCTCCAAAATGAGGATCGGTTGGAAGCAGATACTTTCAAATATAACCGGCGCACAGGTGAACGCTCTGGAGAGGGAAATATAAAGGTTCGATTTCGTGTAAAGTCTCAGAAGGCATCTGAGGCGGAGTCACAAGTAGAAGAAACAGATTCACAAACAGAAGAGGCGGTTTCACAAGAGGAGACAGAAAGCAGTGGCGGTTCTTCAAACCCATGAGCTTGTTAAAAGTTATACAAGACGTGGCCCCATTGTCGTTAATCGAGTTAGTCTTGAAGTTGAGACGGGTGAAATTGTCGGCTTGCTAGGACCCAACGGCGCGGGCAAGTCAACGACATTTTACATGGTTGTTGGACTGATCCGCCCCAACGCGGGGCAAATCGTCTACGATGATGAGGACATCACATTTCTGCCGATGTATAAACGCGCCCGACGGGGCATCGGTTATCTCGCTCAAGAAACCTCTATCTTTCGGAAGTTGACGGTCAAGCAGAACATCGAAGCCATCTTAGAGGTACGCGATATTCCCAAACAGGAACGTGGGCAACGAAGCGAACAACTGATGGAAGAACTGGGCATTTCCGAGTTAGCAAATCGTAAAGCATATACCCTTTCGGGTGGGGAATGTCGTCGCGCCGAAATCGCAAGAGCTTTGGCAGCATCTCCGTCTTTTATTTTATTAGATGAGCCATTTTCAGGGATAGATCCGATTGCAGTTCAAGATATTAAGCAGCTCATCTTGCACTTACGTGATAGAAATCTTGGCGTGTTAATCACAGACCACAATGCAGCGGAAATGTTAGGCATCGTTGATCGGGCGTATTTAATTACCGATGGAAAAATAACATTAAGCGGCACCCCGGAGGCACTTGTTGAGAGTGAAATTGCTAGGGAACAGTACTTAGGGCATAATTTTGAATTGCGACGGCCTCGGATATAACGCAATCATTTGAGGAGATCAAGCATGAACGTTGGAATGAGACAAACCGCGAGCTTACAGCACCGGCTGGTCATGACGCCCAAGCTACAGCAAGCGATTCAGGTACTTCTGATGTCACGGCTGGATCTGCAGCAGCATTTGAGTCAGCAATTGGAGCAAAATCCGCTCTTAGAGGAGATATCAGAGACTGACGAGCTTGAAGAAATTACCGATTTAGAGAGACTCGATCCGGATACCCAATGGAATGAACCCGAAGAGATTATCGATCGTGAGGATAAAGAGCCAGATTTTGACTGGAGGGACTTTCTGGATGACTCCTTCCATCGAGGTGAAAGTGGAGAGTTTGAGCATTGGGAGAACAACGAGGACCAGCGTTCCTCCGATATCGCTTGTTTCCAGTCGCTGCACGATTTTCTGATGGAACAACTTAGTATTGCACCCTTTTCGGAAATGGAGCGGAGAATTGGTGAGCAGATTATCGGTAATCTTAATGATAACGGTCAGTTGCGGACCGGGCCGCTGTTCGATATTAATCCATTGTTTCAAAGCGATTTAGATAGTGAGGTACTCTCAGAACACCTGCACAAAGTAATCGAAAAAGGACTGCGTAAGGAATTTGAAAACGATGAGATTTCGCTTTCTCAAGATGCGACCATTACTGTGAAATCAGAAGCGAGTTGTTGGCTTATAACCGATGCAGCGGGTGAACAGACCTACACGGTCAACAAGGAAGATGGTCAACTCAATATCTACAACATCACCCTCGAAGATATTGCAGCCGCTGTCGGCTGCGATGTGGATGAGGTAGAGGCGATCTTGCACTTTATTCACAACAATTTTGAGCCGATCGGAATCGCTTATCGTACCATCCCGGAAACCCTGCTCACACAGATGAGAGCTGCACAAATCGAGAATCCACTCGCAGAAATGGTTATCAAGCACCACTGGGAGGATTTTACGGATAATCATCTCCAGCGTATCGCCCAAGGACTTGGGGTACAAATCAACAAAATTGTAGAAGCGCGGGAACTAATTGGTACTTTGGATCCCTATCCGGGGCGCCACTTCTCCGATCCAAGAGATCCAAGGGCGCCTGAAACAATTATCCCTGATGTTACCATTGAAAAGATTGATGGGGAATACCGAGTTATTACCAATGATGACGGTATGCCTCGACTGCGTTTGAATCCAGTCTACGTTGATTGGATGATGAACGGAAACAAAAGCTTAGATCCCAAAACCCAGGAGTGGCTAGAGGTTCGCAGAACTCAGGCAAGGGACTTGCTACAAAGTATTATGCAGCGCCGCCAAACGATTGCAAGGGTAACGGATGCAATTTTTGAGGTACAAGCAGATTTCTTGGAGCAAGGGGTTGAAGGACTTAAACCTTTAGTATTAAAACAGATAGCAGATATGGCCGGTGTCCATGAATCAACAGTCAGCCGGGTCACGTCGAATAAGTACGTCGAAACACCCCAAGGCATCTACAGACTGAAGTACTTTTTCAGCGGTGAACTCCTGACCGATTCCGGCTCAAATGTCGCTGCAACTACAGTCAAAGAGAAAATCAAGGACATGATTGAAAATGAGGATACAGCGAAACCGTTGAGTGACAAGGCAATCTCCGATGCATTGGAAACACAAGGGATTCACGCGGCAAGACGGACCGTTGCCAAATACCGTGAGGAGCTCAATATTTTACCATCTCCTAAAAGGAAACGGAAATGGTAGGTAATTACCGCCTGACCGATTTGCGCTGAATCGGCAGCGACCAATGAATTATTAATTTAACAAAGGGAGTCTAAGCATGCAAATCCATCTTGTTAGCCGTCACCTTGAAATTACAGACGATATTCGAACTTACATTGAGAAGCGTGCTAAGAAAATCGAAGTAATTTTTAATCCCGTTATCGATTTTCAGGTGGTTATGGAGGTGGAGAAAAACCGTTACCGAACGGAAATTACGCTTGCGACACGGAAAGCAACCTTTCATGCCCAAGGTGAAACGCACGATGTGTTTTCATCGCTCGACGACGTAATAGACAAAATCGAGGCACAAATTCGTCGTCATAAAGAGCGGATTAAAGATCGACGCCATCGTATGTCTCGGCGTGAGGTTGCAGTGCAATTAAGTGGCAATGAGGAGGACACACCGGTGGAGTTGGAGACGAGTGATCTATCAAATATGCCGGCACCTCACTTCAGGGCTCCCGAAAAATTCGCTGCCAAGCCGATGAGCGTCGGGGAAGCTGTGATGCAGCTTCGGATTTCTGGAGATACTTTGTTGGTTTTCTTAAACGCACAGACGGATCAGGTCAATGTTGTATACGAAGCTGATAACGGTGAATATGGATGGGTTGAGCCTCAATTTGTCTAGAGGCGTTCGGGGGATGTGTTTGACTGAACGATAGTCGAAGTCTCATCAATTCACATGTGCACGGTCAGATTTTCCTCCGAGCGTAGCCTGTCCCAATTCATTGGGCGATCCTTTACTCCCTCCCTTAAGTTACCACACTGATAGGTTAACATCCACCAAAGGAATAGTCGTATGCTAGACCATATCATGACGGTGCGTCAGCTCATTAAATATGCCGGCTACGAGTTACAATTTGAGATCACGGCTGGACATGATGGGCTAGATCGTGCACTCAAAACAGCGGAATCGAACCGCCCGGGACTTGCTCTGTGTGGGCACTACGACCACTTTGGACACGAACGGGTTCAGATTTTGGGGCAGGGTGAAATTTCATACATAGAAAGTCTCCCTTCTGCGGAACGAACTGAAGTTTTCCAGAGATTCTTCTCGTATGCTCTGCCGTGCGTGGTTGTTACAGATGGCTTACCCGTCCCATCAGAACTTGTCGTTATTGGCAATCAGACAAATATACCAATCTTGACGACCCGGCTATCATCTTCGATCTTCACAACCCGGCTGCTGCTGTTCCTTGAAGATGAATTCGGTCCCTCGGAGTATGTTCACGGGAACTTGGTTGATGTGTTTGGAGTTGGCGTTTTAATCCTTGGCGAAAGTGGCATTGGCAAAAGCGAATGTGCCTTGGAGCTCCTCCAGCGGGGACATCGCCTCATTGCAGACGATACTGTTCTTTTGAAACGGGTATCCGGCCACCGCGTTTTCGGGATGCGTGTCCAACCGGTGAAGCATTACATGGAGGTCCGGGGGTTAGGGATTGTCGATGTCGTTGGACTCTTTGGGGTCACCGCGGTCGGCGATCGCACACAGGTTGAACTGGTTGTAACATTGGAACACTGGGACGAAAACAAAGTGTACAACCGAACGGGACTTGATGAGGAAGTTTACAGTTTTCACAATGAACGGATACCATACCTTGTCATTCCTGTGGCACCCGGACGAAATATCTCAAACCTAATCGAAGCTGCAGCAATGAATCTCTGGGGCCAAAAGTTGGGATTCCACGCAGCAAAAGAACTCAATGAATCCCTCATTGCGGAAATGGCAGAGCAGAATGATGAAACCGTGCTTGACGAATGGCAGCACACAACGCTTCATCGTGAAATTTTGGAGCCAACAAAGTCAAAGGTAATTTAACAGCCCCATCGGTCGATAAGGAAGATTACTATGATTGAACAATTGGTGACAATCCGCAATGCGCTCGGTTTGCATGCCCGTCCCGCTGGCGTGTTGTCTCAAGCGGCAAATCAATACTCTTCCAACATCTACATCCAAAAAGGGTTGATGAAGGTCAATGCAAAAAGTATCATGGGAATCATGATGTTAGCAGCAAGCCGTGGCACTCAACTTACGATTCGGGCAGAAGGACCCGATGAGGAAGCAGCTGTTGAAGCACTATCGAAGCTGGTTGAAAGCGGCTTCGATGAAACGGGCTAAAATGTCTTCAATGGCGTTGCATTCCGACAGAACCAATGAAAATTGGGAGGATATCATATGACATCGGAAGAAAGATACCTATTTGACCTCCACGGATACTTGGTTTTGCGCGGGGTGCTGTCCCCCGATATGCACCAGCGACTCAACGAAACAATCGATTACCTCGAAACGCTTGATGATAGTCGGACAGCAGCTTTGGGCGTAGAACGGAAATATCGCGCCTCGGACAATGTCTACGCTCAGACGGGTGCCCCGCCGGAGGACGGTTTGGGGGATTATGACTGTGAGGTGCTCCGCTATGGCGGTCCCTTTGAGGCACTCATTGACCTCCCTCAGACACTTCATTATATTGAGGAAATGATTGGTGAGCCAAGCCGGCTTGATGCAGCCAGCTTTATGTCGCGAAACAGTGGAGGGGCATTTCGCTTTCATCACGGTTATGCGGAATTACTGCCTTATAGCGAGTATGCTTTTCAAGATGGAGAATTCAAGTGCGTAAGTGTGAAAATTGGGTATGCGTTGACGGACGTTGATGTCAAAGATGGTTGCTTTGCTGTTATCCCCGGAAGCCACAAGAGCAACTTCACTAACCCGCTCGTAGGGCAGATTCCGGATCCCACCCATCCGCTTGTGCAGCCGCTGCCGTGTAAAGCCGGTGATGCTATTATTTTTTCCGAAGATCTATCCCACGGGGCTGTGGAAAATCACGGTTCAAAGGTGCGCCGAACCCTGTTTTATTCCTACGCCCCAGCGTTTCACTGCTCTTGGCACGGCTTGGCAATGACAGCCGAAGGTTTTGAGCAGCGTGCAACCCCGCGACAGCTTGAACTTATTCAAGGGCCTCCCCCATTTGCCCATGCAGCTGAAACCGATGTCCGTTAGCATGAGCCCCGATGAGTTGAAAGCGGGCATAATTCCTGAGAAATCGGAAGGTAGGTTCCATGAAACCCACTACAGAAGAAGATGTCTTTGACTTGCAGATTGGTCTCGGCGAGTCTGAGACCTCTGCCGAAGATAAGCATTTCTTCGACACTGCCGGCTACCTAGTGCTAGAGGGCCTACTGAACCCCGACCAAGTTTCGCAGGCGCAGGATACCCTGTCAAGGATTAGGGCGGCAACGCCGGAAAATATAACGCTCTCGCCAGACGGTTCCGATGGCTGCGAACTCGTCAACGTCATTGAAGGAGGGGACACCGTTGAGGATGCCATGGCACTGCCGCGTGTCCTCGATTATGTGCAGGAATTCATTTGGGGACGCCAATACCGTCTCGTCGGCTCACGGGCAATAGTCAGAACACCGGGAAAGAGCAGCCAACTCACCCAAGGAGGCGATGCGGACCCGAGACGTTATGCCCGCTACCGCTGCTTTGGAGATGGTCAATTCCGTTGTCTGATGATTACCTGCCTAATTGCGTTGACAGACACTTCCGATGGCGATGGGACGTTCTGCACGATCCCTGCCAGCCACAAAGCTAGCCTTCCACACCCCTATGAGCATACGGATTTGAGCGCAATTGCGCCGTTACACAACATCCCGTTGCGAGCTGGATCGGGCGTTTTGTTTACCGAGAACCTCTCTCACGCATTCCAACCGACAACTCGCGAAGGAGATGTGTGGTTGTCTTACCAATACGGTCCTTCATACATGGTCAATTGGCCCCGCTGCGAACCGTCAGCCAATCTCCTAACGCGTACTGCCGCTGATCCCGCCAAGTCGCATCTGTTGTTAGAACCGTACTACCACCCCGCGGGTTCACAGAAGAAACAAAAGATGTAGTTGATGCAGATTACCACCTGAAGGGTGTCTTATCAGGTGAGGCCCGCAGTAAAATCTTCCAGCCGAATTACTTCGCCGCCCCGTGCCGCCGACGCATTTGCACCGAGAACTGCTGCCAGACTATTCATGCTAGTGGCATAGGAACTCCGCATCATACCAGCATCGCCAGAGCGCACAGCCTTAACAAAAGCCTGTGCTTGCAGAGCAAAAGCGTTATCGCTTCCCACCGTTTCCCAGACAGTTTCGCCATTCTCCACAACTTTTTGCCCTGACCACTCAATCAGCGAATCGTCGCTGACTAGCATCACCTGCTGCCGTGAAATACTAACATTTGTCAGCACCCGCGAAACACTCACATTGGCAGTTATGCCGCTAGTGAAGCGATAATTGACGTTGTATACATGGGGCATGTTCATCGGCTCAGGTCCTTCGCCGGGCTTCCGCTCAACGTAAAAAGCAGATACAGCTTCGATATTTCCCAAAAAATAACGCAACAGATCTACTGTGTGGATGGTGTTTTCAACGAATGAACCACCGCATAATTCAAAGCGGCTGGTCCAATAGCGGATTGGACTGCCGCTATAGAGACGTTGCACCAAGGCGTGTCGTAAGGTGCGTTCCTGCAATCTCCGGCACACCTCTTCCGCCGACGGATAATAGCGGCTCATAAAGCCGACTTGGGAGACAACGCCTGATTCTTGGATAGCGGTCTCGAACCGAACGGCTTGTGCGATATCCAGCGTTTGCGGTTTTTCCACAAAAATAGCAAACCCTTTGTCCGCTGCGATGAGGATTTCATCTGTGTGAAGTGTTGGTGGAATACAGAGATAGATTGCGTCGAGGTCTTCTTTGTCCAACATTTCATGGTGGTCGGTGTAGACTGCCTGTGCACCGAACGTTGCGGCTTGTGTCTTTGCAGTCTCTTCATTGATATCGCAGAATGCCTGCAAAGTGACCTCCCCGGCTTCAACCAACGGCGCAAGTGCCGGCAAGTGTGACCGAGTGGTGATATGGCCGAGACCAATAAATCCCAAACGAACAGGTTTCATAGTGGTGGATCCCTCCATTTCTGAAATATCCTATAATGACATGATGAGAATACCATATCTCAGCAGCATTAGCAAGTGTAGGGTCATTTATAGTGAATTCACTATAATTGCGCTGGATTTCGAGGTTTCTGTGCAACCTAAAATTCGGCGAAAATAGCAACCTATTTTTGAATTATTCTGCTGCAATTATGCTATAATATCTTGATTATAGTGGACCTTAGAATTAATGAGACACGCCAAACCGGGGCAGGTCGGATACCGCACCTACCGTCCTCCCGTTGGATAGCCCCCCTATTTCCCCCCTGCTTGCGGGGGGGACTAAGGAGGGGTGCCGATGCGGGGCGGTGACAAACCGAACCTACCGTGGGGCGCAAGTGTTTATTTATTTCTTGAATTCACTATAGAAGCGGGGACTTACGTTTAAGATTGGTACTTTTTAGCCGGTATTGTGTGGCTCTTGCCATCTTATTCACTGTTCGTATCTCGACTTAGAAATTTAATGTTCGTTAAAAGGAGAGACTATGAAGGATTTATACCGTGTCGCTATTATCGGCACAGGTCGTATGGGTGGCTTAATTGAAGATGAACTCACGGTTAACCAATTTTCGAGCCCATACGGGCACTTCAGTGCCTATGCCGCTATTGAACAGACCGAGGTGGTAGCTGTTGCCAATCGTGGGGAGGAACGGCTGAAACGGTTCACCGATCGATTCGGTATTACCAACACCTACCTCGATTATCGGGCAATGATTGAGCAGGAAAAGCCGGACATCGTGAGTGTGACCACACCATCATTCGCACGCGCTGAACCGATTATCTTTGCGGCAGAGCATGGCGTGCGCGGGATATATTCTGAGAAGGGACTGTGTGCTTCGTTAGCAGAGGCCGATCGCATTGCCGATGCGTGTAAGGCAAATAATGTTGCCTTCAACTGGGGAGCGATGCGCCGACACCATGACGGCTATATTCGGTTGCGCGATGCCATCGCCCAAGGAGGTATCGGTGAACCTCGCTATGCGGTGATGTCAAGCTATACCGACATCATCAAGCATCACCCCCATACGTTGGACCTTGTGTCCATGCTGCTGGGCGACCCGATGCCAATTTGGGTGGAGGGACGCTTGGTGCAGCGGAGCGAACCGTTGGCTGCAAATGCGGACCAACGTCCTCGCGCGTACCCGGACTACGATCCGAATGGGCATTGCTTCGTGCCACCGCCCGGAGAAGAAATTGCGGATCCCATGGTCGGATTCTTCCGGATTGGCTATGAAAACGGTACAGAGGGGATTTTTCTACCCATATCTGGCCCATTCAACGTTGATGTTCACGGCACTGAAGGACACGCCTACGCATGGGACAATGGCGATGTTTTTTGCGTCCGTCGCAGCGCAAAGGGCGGGGCTGCCGTTGATGAACAGGTTCTCAAACCGACCGGCGAGAGCCCCACGGTGTGCACAATTCGCAGCATTATCCGTGAAATTGAAACAGGTGAACGTACCACCGGAAATATCGACATAACGATGCAATCGGTGGAGGCGCAATTTGGTATCGCGCATTCGCACTTGCAGGGTGGTGCTCGTGTGACGTTACCTGTTGCAGATCGAACCCTTTACATCCCCGGCGGTTGATGGCTAATTATAGCTGATAGATAGTATACACGGAGTTATCTTGCCCTCACTTTTTAGGAAGCGTGGAGGTCTGTCGATTGGCTAGCGCGACCTCCAATAAGTAAGCGTAATTCAATTTCACTACAAAGGAGATAGCATTTATGGCAAACGAATCAATTCAACTTTTTAATGGCACAGATCTCACCGGTTGGCGGATGCGGCATCCAGACCAGGAACACAAGTGGGTCGTTCACGACGGTATCCTCGATAACACTGATAAAGGTGTGGACATCATGACAGAGCGAGAGTTGGGGGACTTTGAACTGCATATTGAGTATTTGGTGCCAGCAGATAGCAACAGTGGTATTTACCTCCGGGGCCGATATGAGATTCAGATCTTAGACAGTCTGGGAAAGACCTACTCATACCCAGCTGAGAATGGTGCCCTTTATAATCAGAAGCATGTAGATGTCGAGGCGAGCAAGCCAGCCGGAGAATGGCAAACGGTGGATGCAACACTCAAGGGTATGAGCCTGACAGTATTCCTAAACGGGGTCAAGATTCATGACAACGTGACCATCGAAGGACCGACAGGCGGGCAACTCGGTGATGACAATCCACCCAAGGGACCCCTGATGTTACAAGGAGATCATGGCCCCGTTCAATTTCGCAATATTCAGATTCGGGAACTGTAGCAACGGATATGAAAAAACGGCTCAAATCCGACGCCCTATTCATTATGTTTTCTAGCCGGGCGTGTGTTCAGTTTTTTGCAACCTTTTGCCCACAAAAGGAGCATAGCGGTTGTTATACGAAGCCAATCCCATAGCTTTCTTGGCAGAGCAGGCTGGAGGGGGTGCCAGTGATGGGAGACAGCGCATCCTAGAAAAACAGCCGCAGTCCATCCGTGAGCGAACACCCTTGATTGTTGGCAGCAGAGACGAGGTTAAACGGGCACCAGCGTTTGGGGGGGCTAATTCGGAAACGCATAGCCATATAAAAAACAGATGGAAAATGAAACATAGTTTTATTCTGGTAACCATTATATCAGTCCTGCTTTTTGCCAAGACCACCGTGCTGTCACAGATTGAGTTGGAACCAATTGGCACCTATGCCAGTGGTTTGTTTGATATGAGTGCCTCCGAAATTGTGGCGCATGATCCACGAACCCAGCGGATTTTCGTTGTGAATGCGGCTGGCGGTCATGTGGAGGTGATTGACATCAAAAATCCGACGCAGCCGGCGCGTCTATTTCAAATTGATGTGAGCGCCTACGGTGCAAGCGCGAACAGTGTTGATGTGTATGAAGGTGTGGTTGCCGTAGCGGTTGAAGCGGAGCCAGCACAGTCGCCGGGCGCAGTTGTCTTTTTCGATGTGGATGGTAACTTCCTGAACGCTGTCGCTGTTGGTGCACTGCCGGATATGTTGACCTTTACCCCTAATGGTCGTTACGTGTTAGTTGCCAATGAGGGCCAACCCAATACATACGAGGAACCGGGTGAGGCAAATGACCCCGAAGGCTCGGTCAGCGTTATTGATATGCTAAGGGGTGCAGCAAACTTAACTCAGGCTGATGTGCGTACAGCGGACTTCCGCAGGTTTACAGCTGTCAATCTTGACCCTGAAATTCGGATCTTTGGACCATTTGCCAGTGTCGCACAAGATATCGAACCTGAGCACATCGCAGTTTCGGATGACTCGCGCCGGGCATGGGTCGTACTTCAGGAGAACAACGCGATCGCAGTTCTGGATATCCCTACCGCCACAATTACTGAAATTCTTCCGCTCGGTTCAAAAAATTACGCACGGGATCTGGCACTGCTCAGAACTTTTACTTTTCAAAACTTGCCGGTACTCGGTACAACTACCGCCGGCCAAGAGATTTTGCTAGGTGGATTCTCCGGGCTTTTCTTTGAGGGTATTAATCCACGTAACGAAAATCTCCAATTCATCACGCACCCTGACCGTGGGCCAAACGCTGATCCGGTGGATACCGATGGCGATGGTATCAAGGAACGTCCGTTGCCGTTGCCGGATTATCAAGCGCAGTGGCTGCGCTTTGAACTCGCGCTCGACACCGGTCATCTTGTCATCACGGAGACCATTGGACTTGTGCACCCGGATGGAACACCTATTACCGGACTTCCAAACCTTGAGGGCCAGCCCGGTCTGGCTCACGCCGACGAAATTCCGATTGACCTGTTGGGAAATGTGCTGGAACGCGATTTCTTCGGTGCCGACCTGGAGGGCATTGTCCGAGCGGATGATGGAACCTATTGGATGGTGGATGAATATCGTCCCGCGATTTACCACTTCAGCCCGACTGGTGTACTGATTAATCGTTTTGTGCCGGTGGGGGCTAATGCCGGCGGCATCAACGTTGGAGTGGAAGCGATTCCACCGATTTACGCACAACGCCGGGCCAATCGTGGATTCGAGGCTGTTGCGTATTGGGATGGTATTTTGTACGCCTTTATCCAGAGTCCCATTGATAACCCCGATGTTCCTAACGATACTTCTTCCAAAGCAGGAAACAGCATCCGAATTCTCGCTTTTGATACAGGTATGCAGCAAAGTGTTGGACAGTATCTGTATATGCTTGAGGGCAACGGTAGCGATAAAATCGGTGACGCGATTGCCGTCGCTGAAGGCGCATTCTTGGTGATTGAGCGGGATTCGCGTACGGGTCCCAATTCGCAAAAGAAGATCTTCCGTATCGATATCCGAAACGCTATGAACATTCATGGCATGAACGAAGATGTACCGCTCGAATCCCTGACCGTTAGGGAACTATTGAGCAGGGGAATTACACCGGTGACCAAGGTGTTGGCAGTCGACCTTGTTGAAGCGGGTTATGATTTTGCGGATAAACCGGAGGGACTTGCCCTGATTGGAGAAAATATCCTCGCCATCGTTAATGATAACGATTTCAGACTTGCCGGTGGATTCGATCTGACCACTGGTCTGCTAGATGACAATCCTGACGCCCAGGATGCCGTACTTGGTATTATCACTACGCGCTCAAATGGTCTTGACGCCAGCAATCGAGATGATGCGATCAACATCGCACATTGGCCCGTCCGTGGATTATATCAACCTGACACTATTGCAACTTTCAAGAGTTTTGGGGAGATGTTCCTTATTACCGCCAATGAGGGGGATGCTCGCGATTACGACCACTTCAGCGAAGAAGCGCGCGTGGCAGATTTGGTGCTAGATCCGTCGGTCTTCGGTGTCGAACTTCAGGCAGATGATCAGTTAGGACGGTTAAAAACTACAACAGCCAGCGGTGATGCTGATGGCGATGGAGAATACGAAACTATCTTTAACTACGGGGCGCGGTCTTTTTCCATCTGGACACCTGACGGTCAACTGGTTTTCGACAGCGGAGATGACTTTGAACGTATTACCGCCGAGCACATTCCAAATGATTTCAACTCTACCAACGATGAAAATGATTCTTTCGACGCTCGTAGTGACGACAAGGGTCCCGAACCAGAGGGGCTTGCAATCGGTAAAATTGACGGTCAGATTTATGCCTTCATCGGTTTGGAGCGCGTTGGTGGCATTATGGTATACAATGTAACCGATCCGTATGCCCCTACGTTTGTGCAATACATCAATAACCGTAATTTTGCCGGCGATGCAGCAGCTGGAACAGCGGGTGATTTAGGCCCAGAAGGTCTGCTCTTTATCAGTGCTATCAATAGCCCCATTGGTACGCCGCTGTTAGTTGTTGGGAATGAGGTCAGCGGAACAACCACGATTTTTCAAATCCGATCGGATATGGAGGAAGATTTCAGCAACATATTCTTCGTGTCCTTACAACAGGGATTGAATATGATTTCTGTGCCCCTTAAGCCAAAAAAACCGTATACCGCGCGATCTCTTATGGAGCTGCTCGGTGCAACAACAGTCATTGGACTGGAAGGAGGCACTCAACAATTCGTCGGTTTCACCGCAGATGCGCCGGACAACGGTTTTCCGATTGAAGGTGGGACAGGTTATATCGTCAACGTGCCGGAGCAGAAATCTGTCCGCTTTGCCGGCGCAGCGTGGACGAACGTACCTTCGGTTGCTGCGGCACCCTCGCCTAGCGAAGTTGAGGGCGCGTGGGCCTTCGTCATTAGTGGCAGATTTAGCGACATCGGCACCGATGGTTATCGGGTGACAGTCCGAAATATGCGGACAAACGCTGTCACAAGCGATTTTATGCGGGCAGGATATTTTGCAGCAGCCTTTGCAGACCTGAGCCGCACGAGCGTCGTTGAAACCGGAGACAGATTGGAAATCACCGTAAGCGACACATTGGGGACTGATGTTTCTGGTCCTGACCTTTACACCGTGACACCGGCGGCTATTGCACAGGCATTTCTCCGGGTTAGGTTACAACAGCGTGTGGCGCCGCGTGCCAATTTGTTGCTACAAAATTACCCTAACCCCTTCAATCCTGAGACATGGATACCTTATCAACTCAGTGAAGCAGCTGACGTTACCATCACAATTTACGACGCACAGGGACACATTGTTCGGTTGCTGGCCCTCGGTCAAAAGGCTGCCGGTTTCTATCACAACCGTTCCCGCGCTGCATATTGGGAGGGGCGCAACGAGCACAGTGAGCAGGTTGCTTCGGGGCTCTATTTCTACCAGATTCGTGTGTCTGACGAAGCGGGATATCAAACTGATGAGGATATTGATTTTTCAGCGATCCGTCGGATGCTGGTATTGAAATAGTCACGATCTCCAAACCGCTATAACATATAGAGGATATACCACCGTGAACTCTGTTTGAAACACACGTCGAAATTGAGCCGGTACATGGGGTCGGTTATCGGCTCAAGGAGTAACAGCACAAAGGTATCGAATATCACTTGAATAAGAAGGGATATACTTCATGGCATGCTTTTTTGTTACAAATTTGCGACATTTATGGTATATTTTAGGTTAAGTTGTGCTACACAATTTACCCAAATGTCATTGAACAAAAACGTTACCAAATGGAGGTCCAATGAAGAAATATTTTTTACGCGGCATCTTGCCTGTGATAGGTCTATTGTTGAGTAGTCCCGCTGTTTTGTGGAGCAGCGAGGGAAAAATTAGCGGTTACTTTTTTGGCGATTATTACTACGTGCTGAAATCCCACAACGCTGAGCTTGAGGACAGGAATGGATTCCAGTATCGGCGCGTCTACTTCGATTACGACAGGGACTTGTCGGACGCATTTTCCACGCGGTTTCGGTTCGAGATGAATGGCGCAGCATTTCCCACAGAGCGCAAGAAAATCGAACCGTTTCTGAAAAACGGTTATCTGAGATGGAAGAAACCCGAGTGGCGGACGAATGTTTATGTCGGGTTAACCGGCAATCCGACTTGGAAGAACGTTGAAAGGATATGGGGCTATCGCTCTGTTGCAGAAACGGTGCTTCACATGCACAAAATGGGAAATGGCTCTGACTTCGGTATCGCCCTACAAGGCGATGTCGACAAATCAAAGCGAATTAACTATCACCTGATATTCGCAAATGGCACGAGCACAAGCGGAGAAATTGATAGCAATAAGAAGATTGCTTTTTCGCTCGCGGCGAGGCCCGTTACAGGCTTTATCGTTGAAGGATATGCCGATTTTGAGAATGCGGTGGATCGGGGCAGATGGTACACATTACAAGGTTTGCTCGGCTATCAAAGCGAGCAATTTCGGGTCGGCGTTCAGCTTGCCAATCAGACGCGGGAGCGGGCAGACAAGGACGACCTTAACATTTTAGTGAACTCGGTGTTCGGCGCGGCGCAATTGCTCAAAAAGAAGGTATGGGCTTTTGCTCGGTTTGATCGGCTGTTCGAGCCAAGTCCTGCGGCGAATAAAGGTTATATCCGTTTTGCTGATACAGCAGCACCGAATCTGATTATTGCTGGACTGGATTGGACACCCTTCGAGGGGTTTCATATCATGCCCAATCTTGTTTTCGTCTTTTACGATGAACCGGATAACGGTGCCAAACCGGACGCGACGATTATGCCGCGTTTGACCGCATTCTTTAGATTCTAGCAATGGCTGTTTTATTATTTTCGTCCCTCAACTATGATATACCGCCATGTATCATGACAAGTACTAGAATCTGAGAAAATTGGAGGGGACACGCTATGCAATCTCACTTAGAAGAGAACATGCAGCAGGATATCGATCTGATCCGCAGCAATGTAATCGAGATGGGTAAATTGGTTGAGCAAGCATTAGAGACCTGTCTGGGTGCGATTGAGCAGAATGATCGGCAGTCGGCTTATGTTGTGATCTTAAGGGACCGGCATATCGATGAGTTAGAGGAGACGCTAGAATCGCTTTGTCAGAGATTCCTGATCAAGCACCTACCCGTCGCAACTCAAATGCGTTTTGTTTATTCGGTCATCAAAATCAACACCGAATTGGAGCGTGTCGGTGATTATGCGAAAGCGATGGCTCGGCGATTTTTGAGTGTCAGTGATTTGGGGGCACAAGCTTTCCATCCCAAACTCAGCGATATTGCTAATCTTGCAATTCCGTTCCTCCGTAATGCTTTGCAAGCCTTCATTGAAGGCGATGCTGAATTGGCGAAGGCAACGAGGGAAAGGGAAAAAGAACGGGCGATAGACAATCTGCGCTACGAAATTCATCGTGATTTAATCGAATTACATATCAAGAATGAATTACCATCGGAGGCACTGGTGCCACTGGTGACAATTGTCAGTTGTTTGGAGCGTGTAGCGAATCAGGCAAGCAATATTTGCGAAGAAGTCTTGTATATGTGTACCGGTGAAGATTTGAGGCATGACTACCAGCAGGTGTTGCGCGTACTTTTCGTCGCCGAGCACGATGCCTGCCGAGGCCAGATGGCAGTCGGTATCGGCAACGCACTCGAATCGCATAGGATACGGTTCAGCAGCGCCGGCGTGGCCTCCCAACCGCTGGATCCAAAGACCGTGCAATTCATGACGGAAAAAGAGATTGATATTTCTGGTCAGACATCCAAATATTTGAGCCAGATTTTAGATCTCAAAGATTACGCAATCATCGTATCGCTCTCTGAGGAAGCGGAAAGGGTAATCCCGTCGTTGCCGTCGAGACCGGTGCGTATTAGTTGGGAAGTGTCAGATCCATCAACGCTTGAAGGCACTGAAGCGGAAGTTCAAGCCGCATACCAAAACACATTTCAATTTTTAGAAACACACATCCGAGAATTGGTTCAAGCAATCCTCGGTGATGATGTTGAGAAGGAGCAAGTAGGCTGATGTTCAATAAAGTATTGTGCGCCATCGTTGTGGTAACGCTCTGTCTATTTTCAAATGGTTGCACAAAGAAAGATGAGACTAGTGAGAAGCTCGTGATTCAGAACGCGGGTTCTGATACGATGGTCAATCTCGCCCAGGCGTGGGCGGAGGCGTATGCTACCGTCGAACCCAATGTATCCCTTGAAGTTTCCGGGGGCGGATCGGGAACCGGCATCGCTGCGCTGGTTAGTGGCACGGTAGACATCGCGAATTGTAGCCGTCAAATGACCACGGCAGAAACTGAACGGGTGACGCAGAGTACCGGTGAGGCACCGAAAGAGTTCATCGTTGGGTATGATGCGCTCGCCGTTTACGTCCACAAGGACAACCCTCTGGCTGAAATCTCTATAGAGCAACTTGCTAGCATCTACGGAGAAGGTGGAGACCTAACTGAATGGTCCCAGCTCGGGATCGATAATAGCAAGTGTGCGAATGACGAGATTATTCGTGTGAGCCGGCAATCGAATTCTGGTACATTTGTCTATTTCCGTTCGGCAATTCTCGGTGACAATCGTGACTATAAACTCGGTTCAAGAGATCTACACGGTTCTAAGGATGTCGTTGAACTCGTCGCACATACACCGTGTGCAATTGGCTATAGCGGCATGGGATACGCCACAGAAGAGGTGAAGATGCTCAAAATTGCCAAAACCCCCGGTGATATCGCCCATGGTCCCACCGCCCAAGGTGTGCTTGATGGTACGTATCCAATTGCAAGGCCCCTGTATATGTATTCGCTTGGGACACCAGAACCGCAGGAACAGACTTACCTAGATTGGATCTTTTCGCCCACAGGACAGGAGATTGTTGAGAAAACGGGTTATGTGCCCGTCGGACAGAAATGAGCATGGATGCCCATTTATTATGCGAACAATCGTGAACATTTTTCACCAACTGGGACGTTGGTGTGAGCCAGTTATTGAAGTAATTATTCGCCTGTGCGGTATCAGCGCAATTATCTTCGTCTTTGGCATATTCTTTTTCGTTTTTCGGGAAGGGATGGGATTTTTCTTTGGCGGATTGGACATTGTTGAGTTTCTCACAAGCCCCGAATGGTATCCCACCTCTGTGAGTAATAAACGTTACGGTGTATTGGCATTAATTGCAGGCACGTTTAGTGTAACGGTTCTGGCGATGGTTATCGCTGTGCCGTTCGGGCTTGGGGCAGCCATTTTCGTGTCTGAATTTTGCGGGCCGAAATTGAAGGAAACACTCAAAATCGTCATCGAGTTACTCGCGGCGATTCCATCGGTTGTGTGGGGGTTCATCGGCTTAACGGTGATGAACGCACTGATTATCGAGTTGTTCAACGTGCCGATCGGCTTAACGATGTTAAACGGTGGCATCATTTTGGCACTGATGAGCGTCCCCATTATTGTCTCCATCGGTGAGGACGCGCTCAAAGCGGTTCCGGATTCATATCGAGAAGCGGCTGAAGCACTTGGCGCAACACGATGGCAGGTGATTTATCGTGTGTTGCTGCCTACAGCAAAGAATGGACTGCTTGCAGCGGTATTATTGGGCGTTGGCCGGGCGGTGGGTGAAACTATGGCGGTACTGATGACAACAGGCCATGCGGTAAACATGCCGACTAGCCCTTTCGATTCTGTCCGCACACTGACCGCTACGATTGCAGCGGAGTTGGGGGAAGCAGCGGTAGGAAGTGATCATTATCGTGTGCTGTTTATCATCGGTGTTTTGTTATTTACAATTACATTTATCGTGAATTTTGTCACTGACCTTGTGATTAAAGGCATCCGCGAAAAGGCGTAGCGTTCATATAGAAAATTACATGGCAACAGATATAAATTCCTCCCCCACCTCTCCAGAGCTCGTCGCTCCTCAGTTGATGTTCACCGCAACTAAGCAAAGTCGTAAAAAGCAGCTGACAGAGAACATTGCACGTGGTATCTTTTTTGCAATGACGCTGTTGATGATTTTACCGCTTGTCCTCATCGTTGTCTACCTCTTTGTCAAGGCGGCCCCGGTCCTATCCCCGGAGTTCTTTTTCACGAACCCTGCAAAGGGGATGAGAGCAGGCGGTATATGGGCCCCGCTGCTTGGAACAATTTACATCGTGATAATTTCACTGCTTGTTTCCGCGCCGATTGGTGTGTTGGCAGCAGTCTATCTGAACGAATACGCCCGTGAAAGTTGGTTTACCCGAATCATCAACCTTGCAGTGGTTAATCTTGCCGGTGTGCCGAGTATCGTTCACGCACTTTTTGGCGTGGGGGCCTTTGTATATTTTGCAAGGATGGGCCGTTCCGTTTTAGCAGCTTCCCTCACATTGGCGATCATGACGCTGCCGGTTATCATCGCAAGCACGAAGGAAGCACTCGGTGCTGTTCCGATGGCGTTTCGGGAAGCGTGTTGGAATACCGGCGCAACACGGTGGCAGACGATTCGCGGTATTGTTCTGCCAAATTCAATCAGTGGTATATTGACTGGAGTCATTTTACAGGTGTCACGGGCAGCGGGTGAGACGGCACCAATTATGTTTACCGGCGCAGTATTTTTTAAGGCTATTTCTGAAGGGGATGTTTTCGCCTACGGTCTGTTCGATCGGTTTATGGCCCTCTCAATGCATCTGTACCAACTATCAACACAAGTGCCGGGGGTTCCTGAAGCTTTAGAGTACGGCACAGCCGTTGTGCTTTTGGGGGCTGTGTTGATGGTGAACGCGCTGGCGATTGTGCTGCGTGCGTACCTGCGATCTCGAAAGCGGTGGTAGGATTCAGATTCAAGAGTAGATGGGAACGCAGATTGCGCTGATTTTCGCAGATAAAAAGAGAACGCTCATGTTTGACGGTAGGATTTAAGACATTGGCACCAACATCTAACTCTACAAAGAAAATTGAAATCGCCGATCTCACCGTCCGATACGGAGAGATGGAAGCACTCAAGGGAATTTCTTTCGATGTATATGAGAATGAAATACTAGGCATCATCGGTCCGGCTCAATCCGGCAAAACAACGCTGTTGAAAACTATCAACCGTACGATTGAATTAGAACCAAGCGCACAGGTCAGCGGTCTGGTGAAAATTGACGGCACGGATGTGAAAAGCGTCAAGAACGTCAATCAACTGCGTCGACGAATTGGGATGGTATTTCCGCTGCCAGTCGGTTTACCGTTGTCGATCTATGATAATGTTGCTTTCGCGCCCCGGGCTGCGGGCATCCACCAACGGAGCGAGTTAGACGAGCTTGTTGAGCGTTGTTTACAACAGGCGGCCCTGTGGGATGAGGTCAAAGACAGACTCGATAGCCTCGGCACCAAGTTGTCAGGAGGACAGCAGCAGCGTTTGACCATCGCCCGGGCCCTCTCACACCAGCCTGAAATCCTCTGCCTCGACGAATTTTCAATTGCTGTGGATCCGGTGACAACGATGCGAATCGAGGATATCCTCAAAGAATTACGCTCCCAGATCACCATTATCCTTGTCACCAACCTGGTTCAACAAGCGCGTCGTTTGGCAGACCGTACCGCTTTTATATTCGAGAGCGAGCTAATCGAAATCGACGACAACGACATTATTTTCTCCGATTCACCGGCGAACAAACTCACCTACGATTATGTGAATGGAACCTTCGGATGAGCGCAGACAAAAGGCACAGCGTCGAAACCCGTCAACTTAACTTATGGTACGGTGATTTTCAGGCCCTTATCAATGTAAGCGTGAAAATTGTTGACGGTTTAATAACCGGGCTCATTGGTCCCTCCGGATGCGGCAAGACCACGTTGCTGCGCTGTTTCAATCGCGTGAACGAACGCTACGGCAATGTCACGACAACAGGCGAGGTGGAAATCCTCGGTAAAAATATCTACGATGCGGATGTCTCACTGCCAGAACTCCGTAAAAACGTCGGTATGGTGTTTCAGCGTCCGAACCCCTTACCAATCTCCGTCTACGAAAATATCGTTTTTGGGCTGCGTGTCCACTCTGAACATCGTATACAGAAAAGATCGGAAACTGACGATATTGTTGAGGCAGCGTTAAGGGAGGTCTTCCTTTGGGACGATCTGAAAGACCAACTAAAGGTAAGAGCAACCATCCTACAGCTCGAACAGCAGCAAAAATTGTGCATAGCGCGGCTGCTGCCGCTGAAACCGCGGGTGATTTTGATGGACGAACCGTGTTCTGCCCTTGATGCCAAAGGAACACGGGCCGTCGAAGAGTTGATGTTGGAACTTGCGGGGCACTACACCATTCTAATTGTCACACACAATATGGCACAGGCGCGCCGTGTAAGCGATGAATGCATCTTCATGCTGCTCGGTGAGATTGTCGAGCACAGCCGGACTGAAGATCTGTTTCTAACGCCTCAGAATGAAAAAACGGCGGACTATATCGAAGGACGATACGGATAATCAACTTAGTAGGACTTACGCAGTTGAACAGTCAAAGCCCCTCCCCTGCTTGCTTTCCCCCTGCTTGCTTTCCCCTCGCTTGCGGGGGGACTAAGGGGGGTAAACTGAGGGAGTGTGAGAGGGGCATCCCTGCCCCGATACGCCCGATAAATCGGGCAACTACTATCTGAAGTGCGTAACTCCTATTTATAGTGGACCTTAGAATTAATGAGACACGCCAATCCCCCGTTGGGTAGGCACCCCCCTTAATCCCCCCGCTAGCGGGGGGATTAAGGGGGGTGCCGATGCGGTGCGGTTAGAAACCGCACCTACCGTTGGGCGCAAGTATTCATTTATTTTTTGAATTCACTTTAGTATACCTCCGAGCCCTTCAGAGGAAGTGGTACAATCCAGATATTACGATACTTTACCGGGTTACCGTGATCTTGTAGTCGCAAGGGGCCCGGTGCTGCGGCATTGTCGTCCGTCGCCCCACCTGTAGCACTCAGTATCTGGACATTGTTCTGTATCACAATCCCGTTCTGCAGCACAGTCACACGCGCGTTTTCTTCTATCTCTCCCGATTCACTCACGCGAGCGGCACGGAATATTGCGTCGTATGTCTGCCACTCAAGCGGCGGTTTGCAAGCGTTCACCAATGATGCAAATTGGTTGTAAATTGCGCCGCAGTCTCCCATGCCCGGCACATCAATCCCATAGGAATCCAAGACTTGGATTTCATACCGCCCCTGAAGGAATACCCCGCTATTTCCCTTAGCTTGACCCGTTGCATCTGGCATGTCAGGTGTCATGAACTCCAAGTGAAGCAGAAAATCGGTAAACCTCTCCCGACTCACGATGTCGCCCTCGCCAGCGGTCACAGTCATTGCGCCGTCAGCGATGTCCCAACCCGGCGCGCCTCCATCAAGCTTCGTCCAGTTGCTGAGATCTTTTCCATCAAAAAGAATAACTGCCGCCTCCGGTGGTGTTTGTGCCATAAGTTTGTCTCCTTTTTGTTAAGGCTCATATAAAAAGAAAGTGCAAGTCCCGATTCATCGAGGATTCCGCTCCGCGGAACACGAAAAAAAACTGACCCTCCCCCCGCTTGCTTTCCCCCCTGCTTGCGGGGGGATTAAGGGGGGTAGATTAAAGGGGGGTGAAAACTTGGTTTCTGTTGCACTAAATCTTAACATGAGCCTTTGTTAAAATCAGGACTTACGCCCTCCAGATTGTAGTTGCCCGATTCATCGGGCGTATCGGGGCAGGGATGCCCCTCTCACACTCGCGTAAGTCCTAAAAATAAAAAAGCAGGGCTAAAAAATCAGCCCTGCTCTGCATCTAAGGTTGAGATCAAGGGAAGAACCGTCTCCTAAGAGAAAGCTCCCTTGATGGGGAAGCACTGTCTCCTAAAAGACAGCACCTCCCTTGATCATTCCACTAGATGGTAACAAGAATGATCACCTCCTTTCATTTCAAAGGATATAGATAGCATAGCATACCCGAAAAAGTTTGTCAACAATAAAGTCCATTTTTTTAGACCCAGTTTTTCAAGAATTCAGGAGTAGTGGTGAAAGGAAAAAACGGAACAAATTGCCTAGCTAGCAATGTTAATCCTTATCACCGACAAAATCACTTATGATAACGCAAGTGCTAGTAGCGGTTCTATTCAAACCAATAGCCCCTAGTCCCTGTGCACATTGTATCATTTTTGTAGGTCGATTTTCCAAAATCGACAGACTACCTAGAACATAGCGCGATAGTCAAGGCTCAACCAGCCCGGAGTATTGCGTGATAGTATTTTGTCGAGATGTGAATCTCGACCTACAGTTCTGATGGATTTTCAATAACTAGCAATTTAGGTTATGATATAATAGGCGCGCTGAAAACTGGAGTCAAATCAGAGTGATTTTTGTTGACTTTTCCCTGCAAAAGTGGTACGTTGATTTAGACAGCGGACGTTCGCCATCTGATCTATTATGCCCTGTAAAATGCGTAGATTTTTTTATTCAAGTACATAACAGCTAGCACTCAAACCAATAGGAGGAATATCATGCCCTACAAACTTAGACCAGACAAGATGTATATGATGCCAACACATTTTGGTCCCAGCATGGGACCGAGACAGGGACCCTGTGGACGTAAATTCGAGTGCCTAGACAGCCCCAAGTCAACATCCGTATCGGTCAGCTTTTTAACAAATCGTGAACAGCTTGAGGAATTCTTGCCCGAACGCTTCGAGGTCGGTGCGGAGCCAGTCGTCAGTGTCTCTGCGTCCTATATGACGGAGATTGAATGGTTGGCGGGTCGTGGATACAATGTCCTCGGTGTCAGCTTTCCCGCCATTTTCAATGGGGAGCGAGACCGCGCGGAAGGTGGGCTGCTGACAGTGCTTTGGGAAAACTTGTGCGATCCGATTCTTACGGGGCGTGAGCAGTTAGGCTTCTCCAAAATCTATTGCGAACTTCCAGAGCCGGTCGTGCTTCGTGGTGATACACACTGCATCGCCAGCTGGCTCGGCTTCAAGTTCTTGGATATGAGACTGACGAACATGGAGCAGGTGTCACTGGATCCAAACCCTGCACCGGCAGCACCGCCTCCGGATGATGGTGTGTTGCGGGGGACCTTGCACTATAAATATATGCCCCGAACCGGGGAATGGGGCCAAGGCGATGTCGGCTATGCCGTTCTCACACCGGCAGAGGGAAGCAACAGCGTTACCAAAGAACTGTGGCGCGGTGAGGGAACAGTGGAGTTTCACAAAGCAAGGTGGGAAGACCTACCAACCCAGTATCATATAGTCAACGCCTTCCATGAGTTGGAAATTAAGGAATACCGTGGTGCAACCATATCTAAAAGCGTTGGGGGGAAAGATCTCAGCGATCAACGGATTCTTCAGTAATCTGAGGTCAAGGAAAAAATTATGTAGGCTCATATTATAGTGACTTCAAAAAATAAATAGACACTTTCGCCCCTTCGGTTTCGATCCTGATTTATCGGGTCCGGTAGGTGCGGTTTCCTAACCGCACCGGCTTGAAGTGTCTCATTAATTCTAAGGTCCACTATAAAAGAAAGCGCGCCGAGAAACCCTCCCCCTGCTCCCCGCTTGCGGGGGGATAAAGGGGGGCTCGGTGTCTGCTGCACTACTGGAGGCAAGCTATGGAATATCGGCTATTTGGTCAAACAGGGCTGCAGGTGTCAGCGATTGGATTCGGTTGCTGGGAGATGGGAGGCGGTTACGGTTCCATCGAGGAATCGGAGGTCATCAAGGCAATTCACCGCGCCCTCGACCTTGGAATCAACTGCTTTGACACCGCCGAAGACTACGGGAAAGGCAGATCTGAGGCGTTGTTAGCAAAGGCGTTGGGTGCTCGGCGAAAAGATGTTATTGTCGTGACCAAGTTCGGCGTAGGTTACGATGAGCGTCCGAAAGGGAGGGATAGCCGGAGATCCACCGCGCACGCTGCGATTGATCGGAGTCTGAAGGCACTGAACACTGATTACGTTGATGTGTACCTCGTTCATTGGCCCGACCGCACAACTCCCTTCGATGAAACGATGCAAGCGTTGGAAGATATCGTCCAGCAGGGAAAGGTACGGCACATCGGACTGTCGAATTTTATGCTCGATGAAATCAAGATGTGCATGGGGAGGCGTCGGGTTGAGGTTTTACAGTATAGCTGCAATCTCTTTGATCGGCGTATGGCAAAACGGATCTTCCCGTATGCCGAAGAGAACGGAATCGGCGTCATGACATACGGCTCGCTCGCCTACGGGTTGCTGACGGGCACATTTACCGAAGAAACCACGTTTGA